>URIX01000029.1 GCA_900547975.1 uncultured Eubacteriales bacterium
CGGCGGTAGGGGAAACACGTGAGGAAGGGGGAAGTTTTAATTTTATGATTAATTCGCCAAATAGCATACCACTCATTCATATATGCTATCGCCGTCGCTATCAATAGCCACTACGCACGGAAAATCCCGCACCTCGAACTCGTGCACGGCTTCCGTGCCGAGATCGTCGTACGCAAGCACTCTTGAATTTTCGATTTTGCTTGCGTAGAGTGCGCCTGCGCCGCCGATTGCAGCAAGATACACGCCGCCGTTGCGTTTTATGGCGGCATACACGTCGGAATTTCTGTCACCCTTGCCTATCGTCGCAACAACGCCTTCGTCGTACAACAAAGGCGCGTATGCGTCCATACGCATAGATGTGGTCGGTCCTGCCGAAAGCACTTTGCCGTCTTTCTCGCACGGTCCGACGTAATATATCGCTTGTCCTTTTATATCGACGGGCAAACTCTGTCCGTTGCGGATTGCCTCGAAAATGCGCTTGTGCGCGGCGTCTCTGCCCGTGAGCAGTTTTCCCGATATATACACGACGTCGCCGACTCTCAATTTTGCGACTTGCGATTTGTCAAGAGGCGTTTTCAATCTGTATTCCATACTTTCCTCACAGCACCGCGCTCGATTTGCGCATTGCGTTGCATTGCACGTTTATGGCAACCGGCAAAGCGGCGATATGCGTCGGATATTTCCCGATATACACGGCAAGCGCGGTCGTTTTCCCGCCAAAGCCCTGCGCACCTATCGGAAGAGCGTTTATGCGCTCTAAAAGTTCCTTTTCCATACTCGCAAGGGTTTCGTCGTCGGACGGCTTTCCCACTTCGCGCAAAAGTTGTTCTTTTGCAACCGACATAGCCTTTTCCGCCGTACCGCCTATGCCAACGCCCACGATTATGGGCGGACAAGGATTCGCCCCTGCCTCTTTGACCGCTTGCACGACGCAGTCTTTTATCCCCTCAACGCCTTGCGAGGGTTTGAGCATAAACAAGCGCGACATGTTTTCGCTTCCGAATCCCTTTGGCAAAAAGGTTATTTCCAGTTTGTCGCCGAGCACAAGTTCGATATGCACGATTGCGGGCGTGTTGTCCTTGGTGTTCTTTCTCGAAATGGGGTCGAGCACGCTCGCGCGATAGCCGTTTTTCGCATAGCCCGCGCGCACGCCGTCGTCGATTGCGTCTCGAAGCAAGCCGCCCTCGATATGCACGTCTTGTCCGAGTCTGACGAAAAACACCGCCATACCCGTGTCTTGACAAACGGCAAGACCTTTCGCTTTTGCGAGTGCCGCGTTTTCAAGAAGCATACCTATCGCGGTTTTGGCGTTTGGGTTTGTTTCTCTTTCAAGCGCGCCTTCCATCGCCGCAACGCACGACGGAGTTATTTCGCTGCACGCCGTCACGAGCGATTCGACGGCACTTTCGATTTGATTGTACGTTATCGTTTTCATATCCCGATTATACCTTAATTGATTTGCAAATACAAGGCATTTGATGTAAACTGTTGCTATCAAACCATACGGGGTTTTATATGAACTATTCCGAAGAATCGTTGAAGAAACATTACGAGTGGAAAGGCAAACTCGAAGTCGTGTCGAGAGCAAAAGTGGAAAACAAGCAAGATTTGTCGCTTGCCTACACCCCCGGCGTTGCCGCCCCCTGCCTTGCGATAAAAGAAAACAAGGAACTTTCCTACTCGCTCACGAGGCGTTGGAACACCGTTGCCGTCGTTACGGACGGAAGCGCGGTTTTGGGACTGGGAAACATAGGCCCCGAAGCGGGGATGCCCGTTATGGAGGGCAAGTGCGTTTTGTTCCGCGAATTTGCGGGAATAGACGCAATTCCCATCTGCATAAAATCGCAAAACGTTGACGAAATCGTATCCACGGTTTACAACATAAGCGCAAGTTTCGGCGGCATAAACTTGGAAGACATATCCGCACCCCGTTGCTTCGAAGTCGAGCGCAAACTCAAAGAACTTTGCGACGTTCCCGTCTTTCACGACGACCAGCACGGCACGGCAATCGTTCTTGCAGCCGCGCTCAAAAACGCACTTAAAGTTGTCAAAAAGGATATATCAACCGCCCGTTTGGTTATAAACGGCGCAGGAAGCGCAGGCATTGCCATTGCGGAATTTTTGCTTTCGCTCGGCGCAAAAGACCTCGTGGTCTGCGACAGACTCGGCATAATCGACGAGAGCGAAAAATTCAATTTTGCGCAAAACTCGCTTGCAAAACGCACGAATCCGAGAAACGTCAAAGGCACACTGAAAGATGCCGTAAAAGGTGCGGACGCATTCATAGGCGTGAGCGCGAAAGACGTGCTTTCGCAAGACATGGTGCGCTCTATGAACAAAGACCCGATAGTGTTTGCTATGGCAAATCCGAGCCCCGAAATCGACCCGAAACTCGCACTCGAAGCAGGCGCGAAAATCGTCGCAACGGGCAGAAGCGATTTGCCCAATCAAATCAACAACGTGCTTGCGTTCCCCGGAATTTTCCGCGGCGCACTCGACGCGCGTGCGACGGACATCAACGAGGCAATGAAAATCGCCGCTTCCGAAGCACTCGCTTCCCTCGTCGAAAATCCGAGCGAAAACAACATTATTCCCGAACCTTTCGACAAACGCGTCGTAGGAACGGTTGCAAATGCCGTAAAGCAAGCCGCAATCGCAAGCGGCGTTGCGAAAATCAAATAAAATTACGCCTGATTTTTGATACTTTTACAACGAAAAATACAACAAAATCTGCGGAAAAATCCGCAGATTTTTTCAAAAACCATATAGCAAAAATTGATTATTTTTGCGGCAATTATTCGGTTGTTATCATAAATTTTCTTTCGTAAAAATATGCTTTTATCGTGAAAAAAGCATTCAAAACAGCCGCATTATACATCGGAACGGCAATCGGCGCGGGGTTCTCTTCGGGGCGAGAGATTGCCTTGTTTTTCGGCGACGCTTCCCCTCTCAACGTTGCGATTTCCTCGGTTTTTATGTCGCTTTTGTGCGCAATCTTTCTCATTGCGGGCAAAAAAGGTCTTATGCCCAAAGGCAAAATCGTTCATCTCGGCATTTTTTTTGCCGCAAGCGTGTCGCTATGCGCTATGCTCGCAGGCGGCGATTACATTATGCAATCTATGACGGGCATACCGCTTGCGCTTGGGCTTGCGATGACAATTCTCGGAGGCGTGGTGGTCGTGCTGGGTATCGAAAAAATCCGCTTGCTGAACAGCGTCGTCGTACCCCTCATCGTGCTTTGCATCGCGCTCGTGTTTTTCAAACTTCCCACCCCGTCGCACTCTTTGGCGTTCTCTTTATCGAAGCCTATTTTGTACAGCGGACTCGACGTGCTTTTGGGCGGCGTAATAATTTCAGAAGAAGGCGAAAACCTTAGTTACAAAGAAATTTTCGCAAGTTGTCTTATGATATGTGCATTTCTGTTCGGAATGCTCTATATGTTACAAACAGTGGTTTTATCCGACACAAACGGCAGTTTAATGCCCACTCTTGCGGTTTCAGAGCGTTTGCGCCTCAAATTTGCCTGCGGCGTTTTGATTGCGGGCGCAATCTTCACGACCCTCGTTTCGTCGCTGAAAATCGTGAGCGACAGAACGTCGCTGTTTCTCTCGCACACGAAAAAGCTGTCCGCTTTCGGCGACGAAAAGCACAAGGCATTTGTGGTGTTCTTCTGCCTTTTGATTGCCTATCCTTTGAGTTTCTTCGGCTTCGACAACATCGTCGATACGCTATATCCCGTCAACAGCGTTCTTGGCGTAGTCCTATTTGCAATCGTCGTGATTCGCTTGATTGTCAACGCAATGATCGACATCAAAAACAAGAAGAAAAACGACGCAAACCGTCATGGCAAAGTCAAGAAAGAAAGGAAAAAGAAAAGCACGCCCGAAAGCGTGCCTGCAATCTGATGCTATAATTTAACTTATTCGTGGCACCGGCAGTCGCCGTCATTGCAATCGTGATGATGGCAATGGCAATCGTCGTCGCAATCACCTTCGTCGTGACAGTGACATTCGTCATAGCCGCAATCACAGTCATCGTCTTCACAGTCGCAATCGTCTTCACAATCGCAGTCGTCGTCACAATCGCAATCGTCGTCACATTCGCAGTCGCGGGAATGCTTGTGATTTTGCTTGAAATAGTCCTCGAACGGCGATTGTCTGCTTTCGTCGTCAACTTCGTCGAGTCCTTTGAGGAAGCGATAGAACGGGTCGTCGGAAAAGTCCTGCTTCAAATCGAAGTCACCGCCAAGTTCCTCAACGGCGTTGCGAAGTTCCATATACTCGTTGTAATTAGGCTCGTAATTCTCGCAGAAAGTTTTGAGCACTTCTATGCCCTGCTCGTCGCCGTACGCGCCTATAAGTCGTGCAAAAAGCGCGACGTCCTCGCCCTTGTATAGGTAACTCACAAGCCCCATAAATATGGCTTTGTTGCCCTTGTATTCGGCAAGGATTTCCATAAGCATTTTGCCCGTTTCGCCGTCGAGAGCGTAGATTTTGTCAATCATATCTTCGAGAATCGGCTCGCAGTCTTCCAAAAGGTATTCGTACGCTTCGAGCCTTTGATGATAGGGCAAATCCTCGTTCAAAAGAACGTCGAGTTTTTCGAGCATTTCTTGCTTGGTTTTCACGTCGGAAGTTTGGTTATTCTCTTGCATCGTCTTCTCCGAAAATCATCTTGTAGTATTTGTCGAACGTTTTTTCATTGAGGTTGTATCGTTCTATGGTTTGCTCTCGCATATCGTCGGCGTCGCACTCGTAAACCTTGCAAAGCAACACGCCTATGAGGGTGCGCACGCTGCGCATATTTGCAATTCTCTTATACGCGGGCTTGGAATATTTGAGTTTGCCGTTCTCGTCCAAAGTCACGATTGAATTGACGATATTCGTGAGTGTTGCGAGGTACATATTGGGTTCTTCGTCGGTATAAACGATGTCTGACACGCAATACGCCACCGCACCGTGCAAAATTCCGCCGAGTTTGTGAAAGGCGTTCGGAAACACCATATCTATGCTCTTGAATCTATCCTGCGCCACGACGTCGAATTTGAATCTGACCGTATTTTCTTGCACGAGGCAGAACACAAGCCTCGACATCAAATCGAAAGACAAATCCGTCGATATGAGTTGTCTTCTCAAAAAGTCGCTCACCCATTGCGAATTTACGAGCGCGAGTTTGTCCACGAGCATAAGTTTTAGGTTCTCGTTGTCGTCGGCAAACGCCCATTCGATGAGTTTTTTCATATGCGCACTTTGCTCGTCGTGGTCGAATATAACGAGTTGCAACTCAAACGGCGACATCTTCAAGAACTTGTCCAAATCCTTGTATCTCGCGATTTTTTCGACGTACGGAAGATTCATCGAATACGCCACTTTGTCGGGATTTTGCTTGTAAAGTTGCAAAAAATAGTCCGCAGGCGAATACTCGCCGAAAATCGTGCGCACTTTGAGCATAACCTTGCGCGCTTCCTCTTTTTGGTCGAGGTTGTAAAGCGCTTGGGAAAGCCAAATCATCGTGTTGGGTTGAAGGTCGAGTTTTTCAAGCACTCTGCGCGTGTATTTGACAACTTGCGCGTGCATTTCCATATTTACGAGTATGGGCAGAATCATAAGGATTTCTTCCATATTCGTGTAATCTTTTTCGAGAATCTGATCGAGCACGACGTATGCTTCCGCCATCTTGTTTTCCATCAAGAACGCCGTTGCAAGCGTGCATTTTACGGCAAGATTATCCCCGTCCTCTGCGAGCATTTTTTGCGCGTTCGCGATGACGGAATCTATGTCGTTTTTCATCATAAGGCACACGAGCACGATATGATTTGCGGCGGCTTTGGATTTTGAGCGGGGGTCGATTTCGTCCATAAGGGCGATTGCCTCGTCGAGTTTGCGCTCTCTTACGAGTTCGTATGCCTTGCTTATGAGCATTTCGTAATAATCCTCGCCTTTGGGGTAAACCACCCTGAATCCCTCGTCTTGCGGCTCGCCGCCCATACTTCCCATATCTTCGGGCAGTTGCAAGTCGTACGCGTCCGCGATGTCGCGAAGATAGTATTCGGCAACGTCGGGCAGATTTACATCGAGGAAATTCATTGCGAGTTGATAAAAAATGCGATCCCTATCGTCGGCACACGGATGTTTTGCGAGTGCCTTGTAGAGAGTCGCATTCGAGATTTCCCACGCGCCGAGCGACGCGTAAACGCCGGCAAGCGCAAGAGACGCTTCAACGAAGCGTTCGTCTATTGCGAGAGCCTTGTCGAGATTAGTTATGCTTTTTTCTGTTTCGCCGTTTTTGAAAGCGGTTTCGGCAAGGTTGAGATAATCCTCTTTTGAAAGATTAAACCCTATAATTTGCGCCATTATTTTTTCTTTTTCTTCTTAGGATTCTGGAAAGGCACGGCTTGTTTTACTTTCTTCTTTTGCGCACCTTGAATCGACCCGTTCGCATACGGATTTTGTTTTGCTGCTTTTCTTTGTTCCGCAATCTGAACTTTTTGCTCGTCCGCTTTAAGATTGTGGCACTTGACCATACCTCTCGAAGCGACCGCAATCCAGCAAAGAGCCATAAACGTCGTGCCGACCAAAGCCATCGCGATGTAGACGATTATGCCCAAGAGGTTATTTACGGCGCAAAGTCCGAGCGGAAGCGCGGAAAGGATTGCGACGCACGGTATGCTCAAAAGGTTGTTTGCTATAAGCACGATAGCGTTTTTGAAGCATTGACCGAAAGTGAGTTCGTAGGACGTGAAAAGTCCCATCATAACTACGGGTATGAGAAGAAGCGGCGCGCCGATGACGAAACTGAACACGACAGCGCAATACGCGCCCGCGCCCGCCGTTCCGAGTGCCTGTTGTTCCAAAAGATACATAAGCGACTCGACCATACCGAGTGCGACAACCGCCATCATAAGACCTGCCAAGAGGAACTTCCACCAATATTTGGCAAAGCCCATCCAGTAGGTTCTTGCCCAATTCTTATAGTAGTCCTGATAGAAACTGCGTTTTGCGCAGTAGAACAACCCCGAAAGTCCGAGCGAGCCGAAAAGGAAGCACGCGCCGTACATTGCCATAACGGGCATTTTGACGTTGCGATAGAGGCTTCCGACGCTCACCGCGATACTATCGCCGCCGCCGGGAAAGCCTACGCCGATGTCGCCCATAAAGTTGTACGTGCCGCCAATCGTAAGGTTCTCGAAATAACCCGAAAACCACGCGAAAATCACGATAAACGGAACGGTGAATATCAAAAAGAAAAGCGTCGCTTTGAAAAGCGTCGCGAATTCGCCGCGCATAACCGCGGCGGCTCTTGCCATAAACGAATCGGGATATTCTTTGACGGGGCGCGCCTCTGCGAGTCCTGCCACGAGTATTTTTTGAGGTTCTTCGGGTTCTTTGCGAACGGCTGCGTCCGTAAAGAGTTTGCCGAGCAAAAGTTTTTTAGGCTTTTTGGGCATCTTGTATGCCGAGTTGGGATTGTTGTTTGCCATATACTCTCCTGCAAAACTATATAGATAAATAGATTATACATTATATAAACGCAAATATCAAACGAAAAGCACAAATATATTTGTCGCTTAAAACGCACGGCAAAGCGGGCGCGCGCATATATATGTCGTATAGACGTTTTGTGGAATCGCTTTTGATTGACATAATGTCGCGGCGGTGTTAAATTTGCTACATAAGGGTTAGGAGGCAGTATGAAAAAATTTAACGTTGCCGTTGTCGGCGCAACGGGTATGGTGGGCGGAAAGTTTCTCGAAGTTCTCGAAGAAAGGAATCTTCCCGTCGAAAACTACTATCTTTTCGCGTCCGCAAAAAGCGCAGGCAAGAAAATTGACTTTGCGGGAAAAGAACACACCGTCATCGAATTGACGAGCCGGAACGTGAGCGCACTCGACGGGAAAATCGATTTTGCGCTGTTTTCGGCAGGCGCGGGCGTATCGAAAGAATTTGCGCCGTTATTTGTGAAAGCGGGCGCAATCGTCGTTGACAACTCGTCGCAATGGCGTATGTACGACGACGTACCTTTGGTCGTTCCCGAAGTCAATCCCGAAGACGTGAAGTGGAACAAAGGCATAATCGCAAACCCCAACTGTTCCACGATTCAGGCAGTCGTCGCGCTAAAGCCGCTCAAAGACAGATTCGGCATAAAAAGAATCGTTTATTCGACATATCAAGCCGTATCGGGCGCGGGCGTTGCGGGCTTTAACGACTTAAAAGACGGAATAAACGGCGTGCCGCCCAAGAAATTCCCTCGCCCCATAGCGTTCAATATGCTTCCGCACATCGATGTGTTTATGGACGACGGATACACCAAAGAGGAATGGAAAATGATTGTCGAAACGAGGAAAATTCTGCACGATTCGTCATTGCGCGTAACTGCGACAACCGTACGCGTTCCGGTGTTCTACGGTCATAGTGAGTCGATAAACGTCGAGTTCGTGCAAAAATGCACTCGTGAAGACGTCGTAAACGCGCTTGAAAACTTCGAGGGAATCGTGGTTATGGACGACACGAAACACAACGTCTATCCCACCCCTCTCGACGCCGAAAATCGAGACGAAGTGTTCGTGGGAAGAATCCGCCTCGACGACAGCGTGGAAAGCGGCGCAAACCTTTGGGTGGTTGCCGACAACATAAGAAAAGGAGCGGCAACCAACGCCGTTCAGATTGTGGAATTGCTCATAAAAAACGCTATGGAGGCATAACGAAATAAATGATTTTCAGAGGCACAGCCACCGCGCTCATCACCCCTTTCACAGAAGATGACAAAGTGGACGTGAAGGCTCTTTGCGAAATCGTGGAACGACAAATCGCAAGCGGCGTGGACGCTCTCGTCGCGCTCGGCACTACGGGCGAACCTGCAACGCTGTCCGAAGAAGAAAAGAAGCAAGTGGTCGAAGTTTGCATAAAGCAGACGCGAGGTCGAGTTCCCGTCATAGTCGGCGCAGGCTCGAACAGCACGCGCCACGCAATCGAAACTTGCCGTATGGCGCAAGATCTCGGCGCGGACGGACTTTTGGTCGTCACGCCGTACTACAACAAATGCACGCAAGAAGGGCTTGTCGAACATTACGGCGCAATCGCAGATTCGACGAGCCTTCCTATTATATGCTACAACGTATCCTCGCGAACGGGCGTGAATATGCTTCCCGAAACCTTTGCGAGAATCGCAATGCGAAAAAACGTCGTAGGCATAAAAGAAGCAAGCGGCAATATGGAACAAATCGAAAAATGCCTTGCCCTATGCCCCGACAAAGTGATAAGCGGCGACGACGCGCTCACCTTGCCTATTATGGCAATGGGGGGCTTAGGCGTAATCAGCGTTGCAAGCAACGTATGTCCCAAATATGTCAGCGATATGACGCACTATGCCCTTGACGGTGAGTGGGAAAGGGCGCGAAAAATGCAACTTGCCCTGCTACCGTTGATATCCGCGCTGTTTTGCGAAGTGAATCCCATTCCGATAAAAAAGGCGATGGAAATCAAAGGTTATTGCACCTCGAAGTTGCGACTTCCCCTCACCTCTCTCACGCAAAGCAACGCCGAAAAACTCGCAAAAATCCTCGCCGACTTTTGAGAAAAACGGCATAAAGCGCATCGAAAAAGCACAAAAATATACGAAAAAATCGCATAAAAAAGCATATAAAAAACGGATTTGTATGTAAATTATCTATGAGTATAGAAAAAGACGACTGCGCCGCAGTCGTCTTTTTGTATAGCAAGTTTCAAATTACGCTTTTTGCGAGGGTTTCGTCTCAAGGTTCGGACATCCGTCAAATGCGCCCGTTCCGATTACATCAACCGTCGTCACACCCGTGATTGCCGTGAGGTTTGCGCAGTTCTTGAATGCTTGGCTCGCAATGACTTTAATGCTTGACGGAAGCGTGACGGTCTTCAAATATCCGCAACTCTCGAATGCAGACGCGTTGATTTCTTTAAGAGCAGTGTTCTTGCTCAAATCGATCGCGGTAAGTCCGCTCTTTTCAAATGCGTTTGCGCCGATATAGTCGAGTTTCGTCGCCTTTGACAAATCGATGTTTTTAAGTTTTTCCGTGCCGCTGAACGCATTTGTGCCGATGTAAGTCACTTTGTCGTTGACGTACTTTACAACTTTGAACATAACGTTGCTCTTTGACGAATACACGTTGATTTCCGCATTCGTGACCGTCGGATTGTTTTGTATCGTGTCGGGCAGGAACAATTCGCCCGCGAACGTGATTCCGTCTTTAACGCCGATGACGTTGAACACCTTTCTCGGCGAAGCGGGATTCTCTTCGGTGGCTTTGGTTGCTTCGACGATATATTGCGCGCCGATTGCAATCATATTCTGAACTGCCTCGATACCGTCGAGATTTGCCACGACTGCGTTGTAAACGATTTCGTTTTCGGTTTTAGAAACGATTGTCGTTTCAAAGTTGGATTCCGTGAGGTTTGCAAATGCAATGTCCGTTTTTTGCGCCGTATACACGTTTTCGAGCGCAGTGCAGTTTGCAAACGCTCTGTCGCGGATAGTTTCGATGTTTGCGGCAAGATAGACCGCTTTTAGTTTCTTGAAGTTTTCAAACGCGCCGCTTGCGATTTCGGTCACGATATAAACGCTTCCGTCCGTATCCGTCCACGTTGTCGGAAGAACGATTGTTTCTGCGTTTTGCGCCCTGCAGCCCGTGATACTTGCCTTGCCTGCGTACGTCGTTTCGCCTATCTTGATTTCTTTTTGATCGACGTAGCCGTATTCAAACAAACTTGCGTCCGCTTCGAGAACGACCGAGTAGACGAGTGTAACCGATTGCATACCCGACAAAACGTTGTCACCCGAATAACGGACTTCCAAGCTCTTGATGCCGAGCGTCGAGGTGTCGGGATTGTCGAATCGGAATCCTGCGTTTGCGGATATGGTTCTGACGATTACGCTGCCGTCCTGACCGATGAGGCGCACATTGAAACTATCGAGTGCGTCTGAAACGTCGGTGTTGAGCGCAACGGAAATCGCGCCGTCTTGCACAATCCCTTTAATCTTGGATTCTTCCACTCTGTATGAGAACTTAAATTTGTAAGTGCCGAGTCCGTAAAAATCTACGGTGACGGTTGCCTCTTGCGTTTCGTTCGTAACCTTGCTTGTGTCGAAATTCTCTATTTTGGAAATATCGAGAGTGTGCTTCTTGCCGTTGATATCGGTGTACACAAACTTGTATTCGCCGCCCTCGAACGACGTGTAGAACAGCGACGTTGCGGACGTGTCGTCCTTGTCTTGCCCCTCGAATCCCGTGAGATAGTAGTCGCTCTCGCCTTTGGCGTTGATTGTCGGGACTTCGCCGCTTTCGTAGAAGGACGGATTGCCCTTGATTGCGTTGCGCACGGTTGCGACATACAAGAACTCGTCGCCGTAGTTGACTTGGCAACCCTCACCGTCGTTGTAGGTGAAAGTCACGACATACTTCGTCACGCCTTCTTCGTAGAGTTTTCCGAACTTGGGATGGTCTTTTGTCACTTCGACGACTTGCACGTCGTTCTTGACCATATCGAGATTTTCCTTGATGTCGATACCCGTGTTGTTGAGAACGACAAGACCTTTTGCGACAACGCCGTTATAGGACGTTCCGCCGCCGTAAGTCGTTTCGAACGCATTCTTGGAAGCGTCGGTTTTGAGAAGTTTGGTGGAAATAACATCGGTGTTGATGTAAACTTTGTCCACCTTTTCTTCAACGAAGTTGCCCTTATTGAATCTGTAAAGTTGTGCCCACGCAAGTGTTGTTTCGTCGGTGGTTTCGATTTGACCGTTGTTTATCTTGTCGAGTCCTTCGAGAACGGATTTTGTGAAATAGAACTTCGCGTCGTGAATTAGATTTCCGTTTTCGTCCGCAAACGCATTTTCCGCTACAAACGGTGCGCCGACAAGTTTGTTGCCGTTTTCATTGAACGCAACGCGCGTGAAGATTAGGCTCTCGATTGCGATTGCGCCGTTGAACGCATAGTTTTCGATTCTTTCTATGTTCGTGCCGAACTTCACGGTCTTGATTCTGTTCGCATAGAAGTTGAACGTTTCTTCGCCGATATATGTCACGTTGTCGGGAATATCGACGTTTGGCGTGTTGCCGTTGGAGTCCGCAAAATACTCAACAAGCATTCTCGATGTTCCGTTGTTCCCCTTCACGATGACAAATCCGTTGGGATTGTCGTCATTGTTTCTAATCCATTGCGTGGTCGTAAACGCGCGCTTGCCCACCGTCTTGATATTGTCGGCGGTCGTAAGCACGATGGTTGAAAGTTTGGAACAGCCGTTGAATGCGTACGGCGCGATATGCTCTATTATCATAGGCAACGAAGCCGACGTTGCTTCTTTGTCGATAAAGCGATAGTACACTTTGCCGATAACGATTGCTTTTGAGCTGCTATTATAGTTTCCGCTCGTCTTTTCGAGCATAGAAGTGCCGCTGAACGCACTTTCGCCGATATATGCGAGATTCGACGTCGCATTGACTTCTACCTTTGCAAAGTTTGCAAGGTTTGCGAATGCACCGTTCTCAATTCTTTGCACGCCGTCGCCGAGTTTGATTGATTCGAGTGCGGTTGCGTTTGCAAACGCGCCGCTTGCAATCGTCACGACGCCTTGAAGTTGAGCGTTGAGCGCGTCGATTTCACTTTGCGAGAGGTCGGGACAATTTTCCGTCGTATAATACGTTGCGTTCGACAAATCGAGGCTTTTCGCCACGTCCGCTCTCACGCTGACGTTGCCGTTGCCGTCGTTGTATTTTTGACCGGCATACTTGTACAACACGTTGCCGAGCACGATGATTTGTTTGCCTTTGTGCGTTTCGAAATAGTTACTTTCGAATTCCGAACCGTAGAACACCTTTTCGCCCACGTTTTCGATTGCAAGCGTTTCACCAACCGTGATTTCTCTAAGGTGCGGCGCATATGCGAACGCCTGCGCGCCTATGGTTGTGAGGTTGACAGCATTCGTAAGGTCGAGTTTGGTCAACGCTTTGAGGTTCAAACAGGCTTCTTCGGAAATTTCGCTGACTTTGCGAGTTGCGCCGTCGTATACGAGTTCCGCGGGAATAATGAGTTCGCTCACCGACTCGTCCGCAATCTTGTCGATACGCAAAGAGCCGTCCGCTTTGACGGAAAGCCCGTTTTTGAACACGACTTCGCTGTAATATGCGCTGAGTCTTGCAAGGTTTTCTTGCTCGTTGTCGCTCGAATTGAACACCCACTTGACGTAGCCTTTCGTAGCCGTGCCGTCAACGCGCGTCATATTGACTTTGTTTTGGCATTGATAATCGCCGTAAACACCCTCTGCTTTGACATACTCGCCGTTGCCTTTGACGAGTTTGTCTTTGAGGTCGGTGATTATGACGTAAACTTCTTTGGAGGGCGTAACCGCGATTTTTGCGACGCACTTGGAATAATCCGCGCCGTACTCGAATCCGCTGAACTCTATTCTCGTGAGTTTTTGGCTTTCGATGCCGAACGTGGAAGCCGCGCTTATCACGGTAAGTCCGTTTGCTTTTGCGATTTCGTCACTCTTAATTTCCACGTTGTTTACGCGTGCGTTTTTAATATCGCTTGCAAATTCGCCGCCCATCGTGTACAAGGTGAAAGAGTACACGCGCTTCGTCCAGCGAGCGATGAGCGTAATGTCGGAAGAACCGACGAGTTTTGCAAAGTTCCAGATGGTGTCGTTCTCGTCCCAAACGCCCTTGGTTGTGCCGTTGTCGAGATACCAGCCTGCAAAATAATAACCGTTGTATACGTTGAGAATATCGGTTGCCGGCGCAACCGCTCTTTCGAAATTGCGGCGGACGGTTTGAGTTGCCTCGAAATCTTTGTTATCGCTCGGCGCAACCTTGCCGTCTTCCAAAGCCGCGTCCGAAGGAACTGCAAGCGCGAAAGTGACATTGACCGTGTCGTCCGTCCATGTTGTCGTGAAAGTTTTGCCGTTTAAAGAATCGTTTATGACGAGCGGGAAAGTCTTTGAAGTCGCGCTGTAAACTTTGTTGTTTATCGACACGCTTTCAAGCGCTTTTGCGGGAAGATTGCCGTCCTTTTCGATTGTCATTCTGAAAGTATTTATAAATTCGTCCCACGTTTTGAACTCAACGCCTTCGAGCACGCTCGTGGTTGCGATACCGTCGTTTGACACCGAACAGTTGAAGTGCGCCGTCGCGCGTCTTTCGCCGTCCATAAGGTTGAAGTTGAGTTGAACCTTGTTTACGGGTACGAGTTTGTCTTGAAGGTGAAGCGCGAAAGAGCCTTTGACGTATACGGGATTGTTTTCCTCGTCCTTGCCGAGTTCGACTTGAACCTTTATCTGATGATGACCCGCTTTTTTGATATTCGCTTTATCCTCGTCCGTTTGAAGCATACTTTCCGAAAGGTTGCCGTGCATACCTTCGGTGATTGCTTGCGTTTGAGTGTTGAGATAAACGACGTAATATTCGACGTCAGAAATGTCGAACTCGTCCGTAAACATACTGTAAAACACCGACGTCGCGCCCTTGGGGAACGCAAATCTAAGTTGCGCCGTCAACGGACCGTCGTCGTTGTCGTCTATGATGTCGGGGGGATTTATTTCGCCGGGCAATTTTCCGGCGTCTTGCGAGCCTTTGTTGCACGCAACCATACCGATCGTCAAAATTGCAAGAAGCAAAACGATGAATAACAAACTGACTTTCTTTCTCATAACTTTCACCTTACACGTGTGCGCACTCTTGCGCGCATAAATATAGGAATACAAATATAATACTACAATATTGCGACAAAATTGTCAACATCAAATAGTTTTTGCGTCCCCCATCATACAAAAAACCGCCTTTTCAGACGGTTTTTCGACGAAAATATTTTTTGCTGTTCTCTCACTTTTTGCTCTTTTTGTACGCTTCCTCTATGCAAAGCGCGTACTTCGTCGCGGCAAGCACTTTGTCGAACATAAATCTGTAAACGTGCTTGTCGTCGTACATATCCACCGCCGTTCCCGGCAAGTTTGCCACCGTATCGCATCTCGACACGGCAAATTCGATGTGCTTGAATTCGTCCTCGACGGGTTCCGTTCCGAGCGCGTCGTCAAAGTCGAGCGTCATATTGTTGACCCCGTATTTCGATTTTACGCCGACGGGACATTCAAGCCAGTCGGTATCGAAGCAAAGTTTGTCTTTATCGAGGGTCAAAACGCCGTTTGCGACAAACCTATACCCGTTGTTAGCCTCGTTTTCCACAAACAGATTGACCGTGTTAGATAAACGAAAATCGCCGTTTTCCACTTCTTTAGCAACGAGTTCGCGCTGCATATCGTACCATAGGTCTATACGCTCGGGACACACGCTGTCGCCTTGCGGAACGAGACGTCCGTCAAAGCCGTATATCACGTCGTTCCCGCACTTTTTGCAGACGAGATGGCTGTCTTGCGAGGTCATTTCAAACTCGCTTCCGCACTTTGGACAACGATACAAAAGTCTGTCCAACCCTTCGGCGTAACGTCTGCCTTTGAACACGATTCCGTTGTCTATCTGCCACTTATGCTCGTTTTGATAGAGCGCTAAGCACACTCTGTCGTAAATCTCGTCTTTCGAGAGTTTTTTTGCATCGTCGGCGGTGAAAAGCATATCGCAGTTGGTGATGACTTTGCCGCGCCTTACGAAGCGAAGATTGTACGCCCATTTGGGGCGAGCGAGGCTTGCGCCCTGCATTTTTATCACGCCGACGGGATAGCCGAGCCACTGAACGAGCCTTGCTATGGACGGCGCAATCGGCCCCGTCACGCCGTTTGCCGAAACTTTGCCTTCGGGGCAAATCAATACACTAATGCCTGCGTCGAGATACTTTTTGATGTTCTTTATGCACGCAAAATCCGCAAAATATTGCTTTTTGGTGATTGCGTGATACGAGCCGAGCAATTTTGCGAAAATCGGCATCGAGTACATCATATTTTCCGCAACCACGAAGTTGAGAGGCGCGCCGTACATCGCCGACGAAAAGTGAATAAAATCGTATGCGGACAAATGGTTGCACACAATCAACATCGCGCCGTTTTTCTTTTGACGTTTGAACGCTTCGCTTTTTCTGCAAACGCCGTGCAAAATCGGGCGGATAAGTCTGCACAACCCCAAAAAGAAACGGCAATACGCCTTAGAGAAAGGCACGCCGTTCTTGTCGGATTTTTGACTTTTTTTCACTTCGTTTTCGCTCATACTTAACTTATACCAAAACATATTTGAAAAGTCAAGTAAAGATGTCTTTGCAACGTCAATCGAAAACAAACTCGTTGATTTTGTCCAGCATTTTCTCGTTGTTTGAAAAGTCCATCGCAGGCACGAATATATTCTCGACTTTCATATGCGCTTCCCTTGCCTTGTTGAGCCTTTCCACCGCAAACGCCGTTTGCATAATCGCGTTGTTCGCCTCCTCTATACTGTCGTCCTTGTTGAATCTTTCGCCGAACACGCCCAAGTCAACGATTGAATCGTTTGCAAAATGCCCCGCGTTCTCGACGTACGCCACGTCGCCGCACGCGATACCCTCACAGGTTTTCGGGTCGAGCGGCGAAAGGAAAAGCGTCAAACCTTTGCGAAGTCTGCTTATCTCGTCGAACAACACTTTCTTTGCGTATGCGCAACCTTTGACTAGCACCACCTTCTTGCCGCGCAAGTGGTCGAAGTATTCGCTCTCGCCCGCAGGGCATATGGCACGTGCAAACAGCGACCTGTTTTTGTCCGTCACGGGTTTCAAATCTCTTGCGACAGATGACGCGTACGCTCGGATTTTGTCCTCGTCAACGCCTTGCTTCTCTATCTCGAATTGATTGTACAAATGACACAATGCAGACTTTAAGTGTTGATATACGCGCATAAAGTGTTGTTTTTTGCATTTCATATACTTTTCGATGTCTTGTCGCATTCCTTTGAGTTTGCTCTCGTCAAGGCTTTGAGCAAGGTCGAAAATAACGTCCTTTATCACGGGAATATCCACGCCGCTCGCGTGCGGCGCAGTCGCGTCCACGACCGCCGCTTTCTTGTCTTTGAGATATATTCCGTCAAGACTTTGCGGGTCGCCCGAACAAAACCACAATTCGTAATCCAGTCCCATTGCCTTTGCTTTCTTTGCTATTTTCTTCAATAACGACGACTTTCCCGTGCCGCTTCCGCCTTTGAGAAGCACCGTTTTGTTTGTCGATTTCAGTTCGTTTTCATACAAATTGAAAAAGCCGTATCCGCTGTTGTTTCCCAAAAAATATCTTTCCATACACACCTCGCTACATACTATGTGCGCCTCGTTTTCGAGTGTGCATTAACTCATTTTCAAAAGGTTGCATAACATACCGTATGGACAAGAATTTTGCAATCGTACACGAAACGGACGAGAGAATGTTTTATCTCAAATCTATGCTCAAAGGAGTAGTTTTCAAAGTGCCTACGCACGTCTACGCGCCCAACGTTCTCATCGAGGCAAACACCCTTTCGGCAGTCGAGGACGGCGCGCAAGTGTTTTGCGGCAGAGTAGCAAATGACGCCGAAATGCTTGCAAACAGCCGTGATATAACCCTTTTCAGTTACAATCGGAGCGAGCGTTTTCAAGCGGTAAACTCGCGTTTGACTGCAGAAGGCACTCTGCAAATTATCATCGAACATTCTAAACGTTCCATAGCGGACTGCTACATCTTTATACTGGGTTTCGGGCGCACGGGTGCGGCTGTAGCCAATATATTAGGCAAACTCGACGTCACCCTCGACGTCGCTTCAACGTCGTCCGTGCGCCCTGCTCACGCGTTCGCAAAGCGCGTGCTCGCAATGAAAAACTTTGATTTTTCACCCTACGACGTCGTTATTAACACCGTTCCGTCCCCCATAATCTCTGACAAGGAACTTCTGAGTATGAAAGAGGATTGCGTATATATCGACCTCGCCTCGAAATCTGCAATAAATCTCGATTATGCGCGATACCTCTCAATCGACGCCGACATATACCCCGCTTTGCCCGCAAAAACCTGTCCGTACAGCGCGGCAAAAGCAATGCTCGAATACATCGAGGAGGTTAAAGAATGAAAAAAATCGGTCTTTGCATAACAGGCTCGTTTTGCACGTTTTCAAACTTGCTTAAAGCCGTAGACAAACTGATAAACGCCGGATACGATATAATCCCCGTGTTCAGTTACAACGTATCAAGCCTTGACACGCGCTTTTACAAGCAAGCGGATTTTGAAAAACTGATAGTCGAAAAAACGGGCAAAACGCCCGTGAAAACCATTGTGGAAGCGGAAACTATCACAAAATCGGGCATAGAACTTATGCTCGTTGCGCCTTGCACGGGCAATACCCTTGCCAAAATCGTGAACGGTATAACAGACACTCCCACCACTATGGCGGTGAAAGCGACCCTTCGCACAAACAAACCCGTCGTTTTGTCAATATCCTCAAACGACGCGCTCGGCGCAAACGCGCAAAACGTCGGCATCGCACTCAACACTAAAAATCTGTATCTCGTTCCCTTCGGTCAGGACGCACCGACAAACAAGCCTCATTCACTCATTGCAGACACAACGCTCATTTTGCCGACGATTGAGAAGGCACTCGTCCGCGAACAGATTCAACCGATAATTCTGTAAAAAACCGCAAGTGCGAACATAAAACACACCGCTCGGACTCTACCGAAAACGTAAATTCATACCGAATATATCTTTGCGGAAGCGTTCAAAAACAAAAATCCGGTATTTTCGATATAATAATCAAATAAAAAAAGCACTCGACGAGTGCTTTTTTTATTTGATTGATAACTCAATTATTTTGCTGCTTTGACGCCTGCTGCGGTGCCGTAGTAAACGATCGAGCCAACTCTTTCAACAACGACTTTCAAGCTGCCTAATCCAAAAGTAGGAACTTTGCTTTCGAATTCTTTTGCATCATCGGTCTTTGCAAACTTAACAACGGTAACCGTATCGGTGCCTTTGACGCCGACAACGCCCCATTCTGCGCCATCTTCTTTTGCTTCGTCAGCGCTCATAGAGGTAACGGTGTAGCCTGCTTTTTCGAGTTTCTTCTCATAGCTTTCTGCGTTGCAAGCAACGAGGCAGATTCCGAGAATTGCAACAAGTGCGACGACTGCTACGACAGCCATAACTTTTTTGCTCATAGTTCTTTGTCCTCCATAGGATTAAATTGTGCTTTCATTATATTAAACTTAGATTAAAATGTCAAATAATAATTATATAACAATACAATTGTCGTTTTTATCGTACATTTTATTCGTTTTTACACTCTTTGAGGCTTTTGTCCGCAACGCCATACTCGACGTATTCGCCGTCGCTATTCGGCTTTTCCGAAACATATTCGGGCGTGCCCTTTTCAAGCCGTTCTTCGACTTTCCATTCTTTGAGTTGCTTTATATACAGCGCAAGTCCGATTATCGTCGTTATGGTTTCGGACACGGGGAAAGCAATCCACGTGTAGTCCAAACCGATAAACGAAAACGCGTAAAACAGCGGCATAAGTCCCAAAACCTGACGTATTATCGAAAGCGCAATGCTCGGCACGGATTTGCCTATCGCTTGGAAAAACATCGGTATCATCAACGAAAACACGACGGGTATAAAACTCGAACCGATGATTCTGAACGCCGTTTGCCCGATTTCAAGCACCTTTTCGTCCTTTGAAAACAGTCCGATAAAGAATTTCGGAAACGCCTCGAAACATATTATACCCACTATCATTCCGATTGCGGTAATAATCATCGCGTCGTTTGAAACCTTTTTCGCGCGCGTGAAATTGTGCTGTGCGTAGTTATAACTTATCACGGGCACCATACACGTTTGAAGTCCGAACATCGGAATGAAGAAGAACGTCTGCAATTTGTAATACAATCCGAGCACCGTAACCGCCTCGTCGCAGAATTTCGTCAAAATCGCGTTGAGCACGACGATGTACACGACGTACATCATTTGCATAACGATGGACGGCAGAGCAAGATTGTATATGTTTTTGGTAAGTTCCACGGCGTTTCTGAATTTCGGCGGCTTGTGTATGCCCTTTACGCATACGATGATTGCAGACAAAAACTGTCCCGTAATTGTCGCTATCGCCGCACCGAGTACGCCCATAGGCTTCAACGCGCCCGCGCCGAATATAAACAGCCAGTCGAGAAGTATATTCGTTCCCGCGCCTGCAAGTTGCGCTATCATCGGAACGACCATATTGCCGTGCGATTGATGCACTTTCGACCATACGCCTTCCAAAAACGTGCCGAGCGAGCCGATACACACCACCATCCCGTATTGATAGGCGTATTCGATTGCTTCGGGTGCGTTTGCCATCGCGCGTATGTACGGTTTCATTATAAGCGCGCTTACGCCTGCAAAAATCGCCCACATCAAAACCGCAAGCACCATTCCCGTGCCCGCCGTCGCCTTCGCTTTTGCGACTTCGCCGCGCGCGTACAGCCTCGACATATATGTGTTTACGCCAACGCCGGTGCCGACCGCAAGCGCGGTTATGACGAGTTGAAGCGGATATATCACCGAAAGCGCGGTTAGACCGTGCCCCGAATACTGCCCGACAAATAGGCTGTCAACGATGTTGTACAGCGACAAAACCAACTGCGACAACATCACGGGCGGCGATATTTTCAGCAAAATTTTCCAAACGCTTTCCGTTCCGAAAAATTCCGCTTCGTTTTCGATTTTTGCTCTTTTGTTTGACATAATTCGTTATCCGATTTGCCGTTTTTATAGCGGCATATGGATTATACGACATCGTATTTGCAAAAGCAATCAAAACGACGAAAAATAGGCGCGTTATTGCGCCTATTCAAAACGAATTTTGTATTAATATCATACTTCCGTCATAGATTTTTTTCAAAATCCGCAACCGAGAGCAATTCACAGCCTTTGCTTTCGTAATACTTCAACATCTCGTCGATTTTCGACTTGTCGTAACTCGTTACGCAATCGGACAAAACGTGCACGGTATATCCGCATTTCGTCATATTGAAACACGTCGATTTTACGCACGCCGTCGCGTCTGCGCCGCAGACGTAAAACTCGTTTATGCCGTTTTCTTCTATAAACTTAACGAATCCCTCGCTTGTCAAAGCGTTTCCTTTCGTTTTTACGAAAACGTTGTCCGAAACGACGTCGAGTTCTGGCACGAACGCTTCGCCTCTCGTTCCCGCCTTAAACGTCCTCGTTCCTTCGCTAATATTGTTTTGCTTGATGTATACGACAATCAAACCGCTGTTTTTTGCGATTTCTATCGCCTTATTAACGTTGCCGATTATATCTCTATAATTCTTCGTTATATCGTTTTGTAAGTCGATAACGGCCAAAGATTTATTCATTTCTCACCTCAAAATCATTGTTTTTGTCCAAATATTCTCAAAAAATGTTTTCAAAGGATATATTCCATTTGGGTTTCTTTCGGAAACATTCCCATTTTATCATAGAACGCGCGTGCGGAATTATTGCCTTCCCACACGTTGAGCGTAACGTCATAGCAACCGTTTTCGCGAGCGTAACCGATGGCAAATTCGTACAAAGCCTTGCCAACGCCTTGTCCTCTTGCGCCTTCTTCAATGCACAAATCGTCAATAAACAACGACTTAAAATCCTTGTAAACTTTCACTTGCTCGTAATCGCGCACACTGCAAAACAAGTGACCGAGAACGTTTCCCTCATCGTCAACCGCCACGAATACGGGCGTAGACTCGTTCAAGATTATCTTGTCAAACTTCCCCTCGTAGTATTTGACGGCATTTTCGATAAATATGTCCGGTCTTAACTTTTGGTGCAGATTGTTCACTTCAACGAGCAGTCTTTCAACGCCTTTATAATCGTTTGCATTTGCTTTCCTGATAATCATAATCCACCGTGTATCAAATAAAGATTAGCACTTTATAGTTTAATTATCATAGTTTAGCACCAAAAAAATTTATATGCAACACTTAATTTGATAAAATATAATAAATCCAATTACGTATAAAGTTTTACTCTTGTATCGAAAGTTGAAATATCGACTTCGGTACATTTTTTTTATAAAGGACAGCGAAAATTGGAAAACGGAACGGAAAGGTATATTGAAACGGTTGCGTAGGAAACGTTGTATAAAACAAAAGACATACACGTTTGTGTATGTCTTTTGTTTTGGAAACCGGCATCTACATATCCTCCCAGGCCGTGTCCTCGTCACACTTCGTCTTTTTTCTTGTCATACAAAACTATACGAAGTGACAATGAAGCGCTTGTTATCCTCTTCACTAAAAAAATAGGGGCTAATTAATCAAGCACATTTTGTATGCCTGCGCTTTCGGACGAGTGCTCCTCTTTGCAAAATGCCTTTTTATATCAAATATGCATTCCTATTTTGGGCGCACATCGGCTGCTATATATAAATGAGTTTTCGTTGTGCTTAATGTATAACGCCATTTTGCAAGTAAAAGGCTGGACACGGCAATCAAGTGTCCGTGCTGAATTTTAGGAAACGTTGTATAAAACAAAAGACATACACGTTTGTGTATGTCTTTTGTTTTGGAAACCGGCATCTACATATCCTCCCAGGCCGTGTCCAGCCAAGTACTTTCTGCACAACTGAGCTTAACTTCTGTGTTCGGTATGAGAACAGGTGGGACCTCAGCGTCATTGACACCGGTAATGGTTTGAAGGCCGTTCCGCTTTCGCGTTTCGTACATTCACAACTGCATAACAATGAGAGTATTTGCTGATTAAATTAGGATTAGGCAAATCTTGTATTTTTTTGATTGAAGCCCTCGACCTATTAGTATCGGTCAGCTTAATGCATTGCTGCACTTACACACCCGACCTATCAACCTTGTGGTCTACAAGGGGTCTTACTTGATAAACAAAGGGATATCTTATCTTGAGGCTGGTTTCACGCTTAGATGCTTTCAGCGTTTATCCAATCCGTACATCGCTACCCTGCTATGCCACTGGCGTGACAACAGATGCACCATAGGTACGTCCACTCCGGTCCTCTCGTACTAGGAGCAGAGCCTCGCAAATATCCTACGCCCACGATGGATAGGGACCGAACTGTCTCACGACGTTCTGAACCCAGCTCGCGTGCCACTTTAATCGGCG
>URIX01000030.1 GCA_900547975.1 uncultured Eubacteriales bacterium
CGGCGCAGTCGCTTGTACTGTTCGTCAAGTTCGGCGCTCATAGGCTCGCCGCCTTGCGGCTCGTGTTCCGTCTACGAACGGGCAGAGTAGTAGTATAAGAACGCTTCGAATGAGTAAATGTTTGTCCGCTCGCGTGCAATGTACGCCCTCACCAAGCAAGCACTCGCACGAAATTGTGGTTTTAGTTTTGCCCGTCTTATTTTGAGAGTAAAGAGGGCTTGCGCGGTTAGTGATTGCGAGAACAAGTGCGGTGTCAAGCAATAAACTTTGTTTGTTGCTTTCACCGCAACGCCGTTTGAGCAATGCTTCGCGGACGGCGGTTTTTATCTCGTCTTCGAATTAACACATTCCGTTAATAAGTAGTCTTCGAATAAGTGTTCGGATTAAGGCTTCGCCTTCCGCAATTATGAATTATTCATTATTAATTATTAATTCTCACTCGGGTGTGCCGCGGCAAAAGCCATCGCCTATTATGTATTCATAAGCGCACGAAGTGCGCAATCACCAAGCAGATA
The DNA here is from genome assembly GCA_900547975.1 of uncultured Eubacteriales bacterium. Classification (GTDB taxonomy): domain Bacteria; phylum Bacillota; class Clostridia; order Christensenellales; family CAG-917; genus CAG-475. Next base: position 516 of record URIX01000030.1, read on the forward strand.
ATTTGGCGAAATTGCGGCTTGAATTTTTGCCCTTGCTTTAACTGATAGCGCAAATTCTCTGCGCGGTAGAGAAGGCAATAAACCGAGCAAGGCTCTCGACAATGCGCATTTTTATGCGCGTTGCCGTTGCCTTAGCGACGGTTTTTGCCTCGATACACCCGAGTGCGTGGCACGCGCAATTATATTTATAATTTACATTTATTTGAAAACAAAATTAATCCATATATACAAGATTTTGCGGTTAATTCGAGTTTTCGGACACAAGTTTGAAAAATATTCGTTTTTTCTTAATTTTTTGCTTGACTTTAATTTTCAAAAATTATATATTAAACGAGCGTGTCGAAAGAGATACGCATTTTCCGTCGCGGTTGCGGCGGGTAAAAAATATAAGACACACACGGACAAGTGTAATATAGGAGGCTAATAATGGCTGGACAAAAGATCAGAATTAAACTTAAGGCTTACGACCACAACCTTATCGATCTTTCCGCAGAGAAGATTGTCGAAACCGTCAAAAAGACGGGAACGAAGGTTTCCGGTCCCATTCCTCTTCCCACGGAAAAGGAAATCATCACGATTTTGCGTGCTACTCACAAATACAAAGACAGCCGCGAACAATTTGAACTCAGAACTCACAAGCGTTTGATCGATATTTACAACCCCACGAGCAAAACGGTCGATTCTTTGATGAAACTCGATTTGCCCGCAGGTGTGGACATCTCGATCAAACTCTAAGCAAATAAAAGGAGGATGAACTTTACATGGATAAAGCAATCATCGGTAAAAAAATCGGTATGAGCCAGATCTTTACTGCAGAAGGCAAGGTTATCCCCGTAACCGTAGTGGAAGCGGGTCCGTGCCCGGTCGTGCAGATAAAGACCAAAGAGAACGACGGATACGAAGCGGTTCAAGTCGGCTTCGGCACCGTCAAGGAAACAAGAGTAAACAAGCCGGTTGCCGGACACTTCAAGAAAGCGGGCGTAACCGTCAAGAAGTACCTTCGTGAATTCCGTTTCGCAAACTGCGCGAGCTACACGCTCGGACAGGAACTGACCTGCGATATGTTCACAGAGGGCGACAAAGTTGACGTTACGGGCACTTCCAAAGGTCACGGTTATTCGGGCGTCATCCAAAGATGGAACTCTCACAGAATCGGTCCTATGACTCACGGTACCGGTCCTATTCACAGAAGCGTCGGTTCTATGGGTGCTTGTTCCTCTCCCTCGAGAGTGTTCAAGAACAAACATATGGCAGGACAATGGGGACACGAAAAGGTTACTGTCCAAAACCTTACTGTCGCACGCGTAGACGCAGCAAGAAATCTTCTTCTCGTCAAGGGTGCAATCCCCGGACCGAAGGGCGGCGTTGTCGTCGTGAAGGAATCCATCAAGGGTTAAGCGGAGGTAGAATATGAAACTGAACGTTTTGAATATGGCAGGCAAAAAAGCCGGAACGGTAGAAATCAGCGATTCCATCTTTGCACGCGACTATAACGAAGCACTTATTCACCAAGTGGTCGTTGCACAACTCGCAAACAAGCGTCAAGGCACGATGAGCGCGCTCACCAGAACGGAAGTTCGCGGCGGCGGCTGCAAGCCTTATCGTCAAAAAGGTACGGGTCGTGCGCGTCAAGGATCCATCGTCGCACCTCAATACGTCGGCGGCGGCGTGGTGTTCGCAAAGAAACCCAGAGATTTCTCTCAAAAAATCAACAAGAGTATGAAGACAGCCGCGTTCTATTCCGCGCTTTCTGAAAAGATTCGTCAAAACGAAGTGGTCGTTCTTGACAAATTTGCACTCGCAGAAGCAAAAACCAAACTCGTTGCGGGAACGGTTAAAGCACTCTCTCTCAACGGCAAAGTTATGTTCGTCCTCGACGAGTACGACCAAGTCGCACTCAAGGCCAGCAAGAACATTCCTTCCGTCGAAGTTTGCGAAGCAAGAACCCTCAGCGTTTACGACGTAGTCGCAACGAAGAACATCGTCATCACGGTTGACGCACTTAAAAAACTCGAGGAGGCAGCACAATGACAGCATACGACATCATTATCGAGCCTATCCTTTCCGAAAAGAGTTATGACGGCATCGCAAACAAGAGATACACGTTCAAGGTTGTCAAATCCGCAACCAAAACGCAAATCAAGGCAGCGGTCGAGCAAATCTTCCAAGTGAAAGTTGACAAAGTAAATACGTCCAACTACGACGGCAAAGTGAAAAGAATGGGCAGAAACGAAGGCAGACGCTCTGCATTCAAGAAAGCAATCGTCACTCTTACCGACGACAGTAAGGCAATCGAATTCTTCGAGAGCTTGGCATAAGGAGAGTAAAGAATATGGCTATTAAGAAATATAAACCAACGTCTCCTGCACGTCGTTTTATGACGGTGTCTGCATACGAGGAGATCACAAGCACAACGCCCGAGCGTTCACTCTTGGTGTCACTCAATAAGAGCGGCGGCAGAAACTCTATGGGCAGAATCACCGTTCGTCACATCGGCGGCGGCAACAGAAACAAATATCGTATCATCGACTACAAGCGCAACAAAGACGGTATCCCCGCAAAAGTCGCTTCCATCGAATACGACCCCAACCGTTCCGCAAACATCGCGCTTTTGCACTATGCTGACGGCGAAAAGAAATACATCCTCGCACCTTTGGGACTCAACGTCGGCGACGTTCTCGAAAGCGGCGAGCACGCAGACATCAAAGTCGGCAACGCACTTCCTCTTTCCGCAATCCCCGTCGGTACTATGATTCACAACATCGAGCTTCAACCGGGCAACGGCGGAATCATCGCAAGAGCGGCAGGCAATGCGGCACAACTTATGGCAAAAGAAGGTAAATACGCAATCGTGCGTATGCCCAGCGGCGAAATGAGATACGTTCTCATCAACTGCAGAGCGACGGTCGGTCAAGTCGGCAACATCGATCACGAAATCGTGCGCGTCGGCAAAGCCGGTAAGACCCGCCATATGGGCGTGCGTCCGACCGTTCGTGGTGTCGTTATGAACCCGAACGACCACCCGCACGGCGGCGGCGAAGGCAAGTCACCCGTCGGTATGCCGTCACCTGTCACGCCTTGGGGTAAACCTGCTCTCGGTTATAAGACCAGAAAGAAGAAGAACAAATCTAATAAGTTCATTATTAAGCGTGTGAACTAATCGGAGGACAAAATGAGTAGAAGTGTTAAAAAAGGCCCTTATGTAGAAGAACGCCTTATGAACAGAATCAATGCGATGAACGCGTCCGGTGAACGTCAATCCGTTAAAACTTGGTCCAGAAGTTCCACGATTTTCCCCGAAATGGTCGGTCACACGATCGCAGTTCACAACGGTAAGCAACACGTCCCCGTATATATCACGGAAGATATGGTCGGTTGCAAACTCGGCGAATTTGCACCTACGCGTACGTTCAGAGGTCACGCGGGCGCAAAGACCACGAAGTAATAGGAGGAAGATATGGCAACAAGAAGTAAACAAAAAGCCTTGGACCGTCAAGCAAAAGCGGATACAAGACCTTGTGCAACGGCTAAATTCGTCAGAATCTCTCCATTCAAGGTCCGCATCGTTCTCGACATCATCAGAGGCAAATCGGTAACAGAAGCAATCGCTATTTTGGAAAACACGCCCAAGGCTGCAAGCGAACCCCTTATCAAGTTGGTTAACAGCGCAGCGGCAAACGGCGAAAACAATCAAAATCTCGCAAGAAACGATATGTTTATCGCAGAGTGCTACGCAAACGAAGGTCCGACCCTCAAGCGTATCCAAGCGGTGTCCAAGGGCAGAGCGTATCGTATCAACAAGAGAACAAGTCATATCACGGTCATTCTTGACACGGTGAAAGCGTAATAGGAGGTATACACAATGGGACAAAAAGTCGATCCAAACGGTCTTCGTACAGGCGTCATCAAATCGTGGAGTTCTAAATGGTATGCCGACAAGGCGCACTTTGCAGACAACATCGTCGAAGACAATAAAGTCCGCAAATTCATCAAAAAGAAATACTACGATACGGCAATTTCAAAAATCGTACTCGAAAGAGCGGCAGATAAACTCGTAGTCGCAATTCACACCGCACGTCCCGCAGTCCTTATCGGAAAAGCAGGCGCAGGCGTTGAAGAAATCAAGAAAGAAGTCGAAAAACTCGTTTCCGGCGACAAGAAAGTGAGCATCAACATTATGGAAGTCAAACATCCCGATGCAGACGCTCAACTCGTTGCAGAAGGCATTGCAAAACAACTCGAAGGACGCGCTTCCTTCCGTCGCGCAATGAAACAAGCAATGTCCAAGGCTATGAAAGCGGGCGCAAAGGGCGTCAAGACGATGGTCAGCGGCAGACTCGACGGCGCTGAAATCGCAAGAAGCGAGCAATATCGTGAAGGTTCTATCCCGCTTCAAACCCTTCGTGCGGACATCGATTACGGCGTAGCAACCGCAAACACCACATTCGGCGCAATCGGCGTCAAATGCTGGATCTACAAGGGCGAAATCCTTGGCAAAAATCCACTTGAAGGAGGAAATCAATAATGTTAATGCCTAAACGCGTCAAAAGACGTCGCCAAATGCGTGGCAGAATGAAAGGCAAAGCAAACAAGGGCAACATCGTCGCATACGGCGAATACGGTCTTGTTTCGACAGAGCCGGGCTGGATTACCTCCAACCAAATCGAAGCAGCGCGTGTCGCTATGACGAGATATATCCGTCGTGGCGGACAAGTCTGGGTGGATATTTTCCCTCACAAACCCGTAACAAAGAAACCTGCCGAAACTCGTATGGGTTCCGGTAAAGGTTCTCCCGAATACTGGGTAGCAGTCGTCAAGCCGGGCCGTGTGATGTTTGAAATCGCAGGTATCGACGAAGCAGTAGCAAAAGAGGCACTCCGTCTTGCAGCAAACAAACTTCCCGTCAAGTGCAAGTTTGTCAGAGCAGAGGACGTGAACGGTGCCGAAGGCGGTGAACAATGAAATCGAAACAAGTTTTGGAAATGACAGATAAAGAGTTGCAAACCAAACTCAACGAATTGAAGTCGGAATTGTTTTTCCTTCGCTTCAAAAACGCCACGAATCAACTGACCAACCCTATGGTTATCGTTGAAACGCGTCGCGACATTGCCCGTATCAAGACTGTCATCCGTCAAAGAGAAATTGCTCGCGCAAAAGACGAGGCAAAGGGCTAATCGGAGGAACGTATGGAAGAAAGAAATTTGAGAAAAGAAAGAGTGGGTATCGTCGTGAGCGATAAGATGGACAAAACCATCGTCGTCGCAGTCAGCGAACGTGTAAAACATCCCCTCTACAAGAAAATCGTAAACCGCACCAAGAAGTTCAAAGCGCACGACGAAAACAACGCTTGCGGCATTGGCGACAAGGTGCTTATCCAAGAAACTCGTCCTCTTTCTAAGGACAAGTGCTGGAGACTCGTCGAAATAGTCGAGAAAGCCAAATAATAGGAGGAACGCTATGATTCAACCATTGAGTTGGCTCAAAGTCGCTGACAACAGCGGAGCCAAAGAAATTATGTGCATCAGAGTCCTGGGCGGTTCTTTCAGAAGAAGCGGAAACATCGGCGACGTTATCGTCGCGTCCGTCAAATCGGCTATCCCCGGCGGCAAGGTTAAGAAGGGCGACGTCGTAAAGGCAGTTATCGTCCGCACGACTTTCGGTCTTCAACGCGAGGACGGCAGCCACATCAAGTTCGACGACAATGCGGCAGTCATCATCGACAACCAAAAACAACCACAAGGCACTCGTATTTTTGGGCCTATCGCAAGAGAACTTCGTGACAAGGATTACACCAAAATCATTTCTCTCGCACCCGAAGTGCTGTAAGGAGGACAACTATTATGGCAAAATTGAGTGTTAAGAAAGGCGACAACGTTATGGTTATCACCGGCAAGGATCAAGGCAAAGTGGGCAAAGTCCTCAAAGTCGTTCCCGAAACCGGAAGAATCTACGTTGAAGGCGTAAACATCATTTCAAAGAGCAAAAAGCCCAGAAACGCACAAGAAAAGGGCGGCATCGTCAAACAAGAAGGCACAATCGACGCATCCAACGTTATGCACGTTTGCGCAGGTTGCGGCGACGTCGTCAGAGTTAAGCACGAAGTGAAAGACGTGAACGGCAAACAAAAATCCGTCCGCGTATGCCCCAAGTGCGGTGCGTCTTTGGACGAGAAGAAACCATCTGCAAAGAAAGTGGCAAAGAAAGCCGCAAAAAAGAAAGCAGAAAAGTCCGCAGATAAGGACTGATAAATCGGAGGTAATATCGTGGCAGAAAAGAAAAATCAGGTTGCTAAGGAACCTGCAACCGATAAGACGAATGCTGGTAATGCTGAAAGATACCGTATGAGAAAACAGTACGCCGAAGAGGTCGTACCGGCTCTCATCAAACGCTTTGGCTACAAGAACATCAACGAGGTCCCTCGTCTTGAAAAAATTGTGCTTAATATGGGCTTGGGCGACTGCAAAGACAACAGCAAATCACTGCAACTCGCAGTTGAGGAACTCAAAATGATTGCAGGTCAAAAACCGGTTATCACAACAGCAAAGAAATCCGTTGCAAACTTCAAGGTGAGAGAAGGTATGAACGTCGGCGCAAAAGTTACGCTTCGCGGCAACAGAATGTACGACTTCCTCGACAAGTTCATTTCCATCGCGCTTCCTCGCGTCCGCGACTTCCGCGGCATTTCCTCAAAGTCGTTTGACGGCAGAGGCAACTACGCAGTCGGCGTGAAAGAACAACTCATCTTCCCCGAAATCGAATTCGACAAAGTCGAAAAGGTTCGCGGTTTCGATATTTGTATCGTTACGACGGCAAAAACCGACGAAGAGGCAAGAGAACTTCTCAAACTGCTCGGAATGCCTTTTGCGAAGTAAGGAGTGAACTATGGCCAAAACATCAATGAAAATTAAGCAACAAAGACCACAAAAGTTCTCGACGCGTGAATATACACGTTGCCGTATTTGCGGACGTCCCCATGCCGTGCTCAAAAAGTACGGTATTTGCAGAGTTTGCTTCAGAAACCTCGCTTACAAGGGCGAGATTCCCGGAGTGAAGAAGGCAAGTTGGTAAGAGGAGGCACTAAAAATGACTGATCCCATTGCAGATATGCTTACAAGAATTAGAAATGCCTTGACCGCAAAGCACGAAACGGTTGAAGTTCCGGCGAGCAAAATCAAGGTCGCAATAGCAGAAATACTCGTAAAAGAAGGTTACGTCAAAGGATTCGAGGTCGTTGACGGCGCTGTTCAAAACAACATCGTCATCACTCTCAAATACGCACCCGTTAAGGGTCAAAAGGTCGTCACCGGTCTTAAGAGAGTTTCGACACCCGGTCTTCGCGTCTACGCAGGTGTGGACAATCTTCCCAAGGTTCTCAACGGAATGGGCATTGCAATCCTTTCCACGTCCAAGGGTATCCTCACCGATAAGGAAGCGAAAGCACAGCACGTCGGCGGCGAAGTGCTTGCATACGTTTGGTAAGGAGGTGCGATATGTCAAGAATCGGTAGAGCACCTATTGCCATTCCGCAAGGTGTAACAGTTGAAATCAACAACAACCTCGTTTCCGTGAAAGGCCCGCTCGGTGCGCTTTCTCAAAAGGTTGACAACTCCATCGACGTAAAAGTCGAGGACGGACACGTCGTCTGCACTCGTCATTCCGACGACAAAGACCATCGCGCATTGCACGGACTTTACCGCGCGCTCATCCACAATATGGTGGTTGGCGTGACGAAAGGCTTTGAAAAGAGCCTCGTCGTCAACGGCGTCGGTTACAAAGTCACTCTTTCGGGCAACAACAAGATGACCCTCAACATCGGATTCTCTCATCCCGTTGAGTTCACCGCACCCGAAGGAATCACTTTTGCGCAACCCCAACCCCTCGAAATCGTCGTGAAGGGTATTGACCGTCAACTCGTCGGTCAAACCGCTGCAACCATCAAGGCTATCAAACCGGTCGAACCGTATCACAACTACGGTATTCACTACAAGGATGAAACCGTCATCCACAAAGTCGGCAAGAGAGCCACGAAGTAATTGAGGTGAAGTATGATAAGCAAAAAAGATAAAAACGCAGATAGAATCATTCGTCACGCAAGAGTCAGAAAGAAAGTCAGCGGCACTGCCGAAAGACCTCGTCTCAGCGTGTACAGAAGCACAAACCATATCTATGCTCAATTGATCGACGACGTGAAGGGCAACACTCTTTGCGCGGCATCCGACCTCGAAAAAGCGGTCGCGGCTCAAACCGCAGACCTTTCCAAGAGCGAAGTTGCAAAAGTCGTCGGCAAGGCAATTGCTGAAAAGGCTCAGGCAATCGGCATCAAAGAAGTCGTGTTCGACAGAGGCGGCTATCTTTACACCGGCAGAGTTCAATCTCTCGCCGACGGCGCAAGAGAAGCCGGTCTTGAGTTTTAATCGGAGGAATTATGGCAGAAAATCGTGATAGAAGAAACGATAGAAACAGAGAAGAAAACGACGGTTTGAACAAGAAACTCATTGCTGTCAACCGCGTCACCAAAACCACCAAGGGCGGCAAGAATATGCGCTTTTCCGCACTCGTGGTAGTCGGCGACGGCAACGGCAAAGTGGGTCTCGGTATGGGCAAAGCGGCGGAAGTTCCCGAAGCAATCGAGAAAGCAACGCAATTTGCAAAACGCAACCTCGTGACTGTTTCTTTGAAAGGCAACACAATTCCTCACGCAACGACGGGTAAATTCGGTCGTGGTCAAGTTCTTCTTCTTCCTGCCGAAGAAGGTACCGGCGTCATCGCGGGCGGTGCAGTCCGTATGGTGCTCGAAACCGCAGGCGTAAAGGATATCAGAACCAAATCACTCGGCTCTAACAACCCCATAAACAGCGCAAAAGCAACGCTCGAAGGTCTTATGAGTCTTCGCAACGCAGAGCAAATCGCGCAACTTCGCGGCGTAGACGTCGTGGCTGACTAATCGGGAGGTGTACTATGGCAAAGAAAGCAGAAGCAAAAGCAGAAGTCAAAATGATCAAAGTCACTCTCGTTAGAAGCGCGAACGGCATCCTCAAAAACCAAAAAGCAAATCTCGAAGCAATGGGCTTGCACAAAATCGGCAATTCCAGAACTTTCGTTGACGACGCTTGCGTGAGAGGAAAAATCGCAAAAGTATCTCACCTTGTCAAGGTTGAGGAAGCGTGAGGAGGAGCATATGAATATTCAAGATCTTAAACCCGCAGAGGGCGCAAAAACCGCTACCAAGAGAATCGGCCGCGGCGTAGGCTCCGGTATGGGTAAAACATCTACTCGTGGACACAAGGGTCAATGGGCAAGAAGCGGCGGCGGCGTTCGTCCCAACTTCGAAGGCGGCCAAATGCCGATGACCAGAAGACTTCCGAAGATCGGTTTCAACAACAAGAGATTCGCACACGTCTACAACACGGTCAACATCGACGTTTTCAACAGATTTGAAGACGGAGCAGTTGTCGGTATCGATGAGCTTGTCGCAAGCGGTATCATCAAGAAAGTCGAAGCATACGGACTCAAAGTCCTCGGAAACGGCGAACTTGAAAAGAAACTTACGATTAAAGCCAACAAATTCACCGCGTCTGCAATTCAAAAAATCGAAAAGGCAGGCGGCACAGCAGAGGTGCTATAATGTTTGAGACACTCAAAAACGCATTCAAAACGAAAGAAATAAGAGTGAAGATTTGGATTACTCTCGCTCTTATCCTCGTTTACAGAATCGGATGCTACATCCCAATCCCGACTTTCGACATTGCTGCGATGCAAACGGCTACGGCGTTCAGCTCCGACTTCCTCAGCATCCTAAACGTCATAACGGGCGGTTCGATGCAGAACGCCACCTTGTTTGCGCTCGGCGTGTTGCCGTTCATCAACTCGTCGATTATTATGCAACTTCTCGCGCTGGTCATTCCCGCGCTCGAAAAGTTGTCCAAAGAGGGTGAGGAAGGCAGAAAGAAACTCACGCAAATCACGAGAATCGTTGCCGTCGTGCTTGCAGTCGTGCAAGCAATCGGTATCGTCGTGGCTTTCAAGAGTTACTTCCTCGACGTGTTCTCTTTCGAAGCGAGTGCGGATAATCCCATTCTGACAATGGCTTTGACTATCGTCCTCTTGGTGGCGGGCAGCGTTATGGTTATGTGGCTCAGCGAAAGAATCACCGAATACGGCATCGGCAACGGTACGTCAATCATCATCTTCATCGGTATCCTTTCGACCGCAGGCACGACTATGGCGGAATCCTTCAAACTCGTCGGCAACGAATGGACTTATATCTGGAACATCCTCGGCTTCATCGCTTTGGTTGTCGTGATATTCGTGTTCATCGTCTTTATGGACGGCGCAGAGAGAAGAATCACGGTGCAGTACTCCAAACAAATCAAGGGCAACAAGATGTACGGCGGTCAAACGACGTATATCCCCATTCGCGTCAACGGTAGCGGCGTTATGCCCATCATTTTCGCCTCGTCCTTGCTTATGTTCCCGCAAATGATCATCCAACTCTTTTTCAGCGACACATCCGCTGCGACTTGGTATGCGACTTATATGGGAAGCGGCACCGCAGTCTACTACGTCCTCTTGGCATTGTTCATTCTCGGATTTAGTTATTTCTACGCTCAAATCCAGTTCAATCCCGAAGACGTATCCAAAAACATTCAACAATACGGCGGATTTATCCCCGGCATAAGAGCGGGCAAACCGACAAGCGACTTCCTCAAGAAGATAAACAACAGAATCACCTTCTTCGGTGCTGTGTTCCTTATGTGCTTGTCCCTCATCCCGACCTTCTTGTTCAGAGCGCTCGCTATGGGCGAAGGCTCTTGGGCGGCACCGGCACTTCCGTTTGCAAACTCGTTCTCGGCAACAGGTTTGCTCATCGTCGTGTCCGTCGCGCTCGAACTCAACAAACAACTCGAATCTCAAATTATGATGAAGCACTACAAAGGCTTCCTCAAATAAGAGAGAAAACGACAAACAAACCCATATTTTTTGCTCGATGGCACAAATCACTCTATGATTTGTTTGCCATCGGGACGAAAAAGTGCTATAATAAGTAATTATGAAAAATATTATATTATTAGGCGCTCCGGGCGCAGGAAAAGGTACGCAAGCGGCGATGATCGCAGAGGAATTCAACGTTCCTCACATCTCAACGGGTGACATACTCCGTCGCAATATGAAAGAAGGCACTCCCCTCGGGTTGAAAGCAAAGGCTTTTGTCGAATCGGGCGGACTCGTTCCCGACGAAGTGGTCATCGGCTTGGTTGAAGACAGACTCTCGCAAGACGATTGCAAAAACGGATATATCCTCGACGGATTCCCCAGAACAATCGCTCAGGCAGAGGCTCTCGACAAGGTTGCCAGAATCGACCTTGCAATCAACATCGACGTTCCGTTTGAAACCATTATCGACAGACTCGGCGGCAGAAGGGTTTGCGTGTGCGGCGAAACTTATCACGTTTCTATGCTCAACGGCGAAACGACTTGCAAGCGTTGCGGAAAGGAACTTTTCATCCGCGACGACGACAAGCCCGAAACCGTGAAGAACAGACTCAAAGTGTACAGCGACCAAACTCAACCTCTCATCGATTACTATCGTTCGCAAAACAAAGTCGTGGACATCAAAGCCAACGGCACGAAAGAAGAAATTTTTGCGGATATTAAGAAGGTGCTTGAATGATTAACATCAAAAGCCCGCACGAAATCGAATGTATGAGGAAATCGGGCGCAATCCTCAGAGATTGTTTGCTGTTCCTCGGCGAGAGAGTGAAACCTGGCGTGTCGACAAAGCGTCTTGACGAATTTGCCTACGATTACATCAAAAGGCACGATTCGACCCCGTCATTCCTCGGATACGGCGGATTCCCGGGAACTATATGCGCTTCGATAGACGAAGTAGTCGTTCACGGATTCCCGTCCGACAGACGTCTTAAAGAGGGCGAGATAATCGGTGTGGATTGCGGACTCGTGTTCAAGGGTTGGCAAGCGGACGCCGCAAGAACCTTCCTCGTCGGCGAAGTCAGTGAAGAAAAGAAACGCCTCGTGGACACCACGAGAGAGAGTTTCTTCGAGGGCGTAAAGCAATTCAAGGCAGGCGGCAGACTCGGCGACATATCGCACGCGGTGCAGGTTTACAACGAATCTCGCGGCTACGGCGTCGTAAGATCGATGGTCGGTCACGGCATCGGCAGAGAAATGCACGAAGATCCCGCAGTGCCGAACTACGGAAAGGCGGGACACGGTCCGAAACTCGAAGTGGGTATGGTGCTTGCAATCGAACCTATGGTCAATATGGGAACGTGGCAAACGCTCGAAGACGGTTGGAAATGCGTCACTCTCGACGGCAAACCTTCCGCTCACTACGAAAACACTGTTGCCCTGACAGAAAACGGGGCTGAAATACTTACGCTTTGATATGGAAATCGGTTCTATCGTTTATTCAAAAGCAGGTCGCGACCAAGGCGCGTATTACGCAGTCGTCGAGATCGTGGACGAAAACACGGTGAGAATCGCGGACGGAAATCTGCGCCATATCAAAAACGCGAAACTCAAAAACGTAAAACATCTGCAATCAACGGGCGACGTGCTCGAAAAGATTGCGGAAAAAATCAAAAACGGCGCGCAAGTGTTCGATCAGGAACTGTTCAGCGCACTTCGTTTTTACAACGACAACAACAATTAAGAGGACTCTATGTCAAAAGAAGACGTTATCGAAACCGAAGGCAAAGTCATCGAAGTTTTGCCCAAAACTCAATTCAGAGTGATGCTCACAAACGGACACGAGATTCTTGCGTATCTCGGCGGAAAGTTGCGTATCAACAACATTAGAATTCTCGAAGGCGACAAAGTCAAAATCGAAATGTCGCCGTACGACCTGACAAAAGGCAGAATAATCTACCGCAACAAATAAGGTCATCGAAACATCGAAAACAAAGGACTCATTTAGGAGGTTAACTATGAAAGTCAGACCCAGCGTCAAGCCTATGTGCGACAAATGCAAAGTTATCAAAAGAAACGGCAGAGTTATGGTTATCTGCTCAAAGTATCCCAACCACAAACAACGTCAAGGTTGATTGTAGCGTCGGGCTTTTGACGTTTTGAGGCAATGCTCCGCCTCGACTTCAAAAGTACAATTCGGCAAAAAGCGTAGGGCGGCTGGTTGCTTCATTCCACATATTACGGCAACTACCTATGCGTGGCATATATAAAAACACTTTTTTCACTATTTCGGAGGTAGAAAATGGCAAGAATCGCCGGCGTGGATCTTCCGCGCGACAAGAGAGTTGAATACGGACTTACCTACATCTATGGTATCGGACTTGCAACTTCTCAAAAGATTTTGAAAGAGACCGGCATCAATCCCGATATTCGCGTCAAGGATTTGAGCGAAGATCAAGTCAGTCTCATTCGTGATTACATCGAACAACATTTGCACGTCGAAGGCGACCTCAAAAGAGAAGTCGGTCTCAACATTAAGAGATTGATGGAAATCGGTTGCTATCGCGGCGTACGTCACAGAAAAGGCCTTCCCGTACGTGGTCAAAACACCAAACAAAACGCTCGTACGAGAAAAGGTCCCAAGCGCGCAGTCAGCCGCAGCAAGAAATAAGGAGGCGCGACTATGGCAGGTATCGCAAGAAAAGCAATTAAGAAAAGAAAAGATATCAAACGCGTTGAAAAAGGTCAAGTGCATATTCACGCTTCTTTCAACAACACAATCGTTACTATCACAGATATGAACGGAAACGCTATCTCTTGGTCTTCCGCAGGCAAACTCAAACTTCGCGGCAGCCGTAAATCCACCCCGTTCGCAGCACAAATGGTCAGCGAAGATGCAGCCAAAGTTGCTTACGATCAAGGTATGAGAAGCGTTGAAGTCTACGTCAAAGGTCCCGGTCAAGGCAGAGAGAGCGCAATCCGCGCGCTCGCAAACGTCGGTATCGAAGTTACGCTCATTCAAGACGTATCCCCGATTCCTCACAACGGATGCCGTCCGCCCAAGGCGAGAAGACTGTAATTAGGAGGACTTAAACTATGGCTAAATATACAGGAGCAGATTGCCGTCTTTGCAGACGCGAAGGATGCAAACTCTATCTCAAAGGCGAGAAGTGCGGTTCTACAAAATGCCCCCTTCTCACAAAATACGCACCTCCCGGTGATCACGGCAAGGGAAGAAAGAAGGCGAGCGGTTACAGCGTTCAACTTCGTGAGAAACAAAAAACCAAACGCTACTACGGCGTAACCGAAAAACAATTCAAGATGTACTACGACAGAGCGTCCGAAATGCGCGGCGTCACCGGTGACAATATGCTCGTGCTTATCGAAAGACGTCTCGACAACGTTGTGTATCGTCTCGGTCTCGGCACTTCAAGAGCAATGGCTCGTCAAATCGTCAACCACGGTCACATCACCGTCAACGGCAAAACGGTGGACATTCCGTCCTACCTCGTCAAAGCCGGCGACGTCATTGCCGTCAAAGAAAACAAGAGAGATTCCGCTTTGTGGAACGCAGTGAAGGAAACCAAGAATCTCAATCTCGTCAAATGGCTCGAATTTGACAACGCAACGCTCACAGGTAAGGTTGTTGCTCTTCCCGAAAGAAGCGACATCGACCTCGACATCCAAGAACACCTTATCGTCGAGTTGTACTCTAAATAATTTGATCGGAGGATACAGTTATGATGGAAATGAGAAGTCCCAAAATAAATATGGAGAACGAAAGCAAGAATTATTGCAAGTTCGTCGTCGAGCCGCTTGAAAGAGGCTTCGGCACCACGATCGGCAACTGCTTGCGCCGTATCCTTCTTTCCGCGCTTCCCGGTGCTGCGGCAGTCGGTATCAGAATTGCGGGCGTCGATCACGAATTCTCCACAATCAAGGGCGTAAAAGAGGAAGTTACCGAAATTATCCTCAACCTCAAAACTGTTCGTTTCAAAGCAATCGGCAGCCTTGAAAAAGCCGGTAAGCAAGAATGCAAACTCTTTGCCAACACCGTCGGCACGGTCACCGCAGGCGACATTCAATGCGCCACCGGTATCGAAGTCGTCAATACCGACCAAGTCATTTGCACTTTGGACGAGGGCGCGTCTATCGATATGACCATTTTTGTCGATTGCGGCAGAGGCTACGTTCCCGCTTCTCGCAACAAGGACAGCCGTCAATCCATCGGTTATATCCCGATCGATTCAATCTATACCCCCGTTGTCAAAGTCAATTATGCTGTCGAAAGCACTCGTGTCGAACAAAGCATCGACTTCGATAAACTCACGCTCGAAGTGACCACCGACGGCACGACTTCTGCAAAAGAAATCACTTCTCTTGCAGCAAAAATTATGAACGATCATCTCAAACTGTTCATCAATCTCGTTTCCGATATGGACGAGAACGATATTCTCAAAGAGGACAAGAAAGACGACACCAAGAAAGTCCTCGAAATGTCAGTTGAAGATCTCGATCTCTCGGTGCGTTCGTATAATTGCTTGAAACGCGCAAACATCCACACCGTCGAAGACCTCACCAAACGCAGCGAAGACGATATGCTCAAAGTGAGAAACCTCGGCAGAAAATCACTCGAAGAAGTTGTCAAGAAACTCGAAGATCTCGGCCTCGGCTTGAAGGCTCAAGAGGACTAAGAGTACAGGAGGAACACTATGTCTAAATTAGGAAAACGCACAGACCAAAGAATGGCTATGCTTAAAAATCAGGTTTCCGAACTTCTTTGGTATGGTCAAATCGAAACAACCGTTGACCGTGCAAAAGCAGTCAGAAGCCTTGCTGAAAAATACATCACCATCGCAATGAGAGCCTATCAAGACGACGTTAAAGTCACCAAGACCGTTGACGGCGCAAAGGGCGCAAAGCAAGAAGTCGTCTTCACAAACGACGGCCCCAAGAAACTTGCAGCACGCCGCAGACTTATGGCTGAACTCGTTGACCTTCAAGAAATCAAGGGCGAGAAGGAATCCAAATCCGCATTCAAAGCGCGCATCAAGGACACCAAACACCCCCTCATCGAAAAGATGTTCAAAGAGTATGCACCCAAATACGACGCACGCAAGAACGAACTCGGACAAGGCGGCGGTTACACCCGTATCCTTAAGACCGGCACTCGTCGCGGCGACGCAGCAGAAACCTGCATCCTCAAACTCATCTAATTGAGTCTTTGAAAAAACGAAAGAATCCACCGAATTATTCGGTGGATTTTTTATTTTTTTGAATGGCGTTAGCAAGAAGTTTTTTATGACTTTTGTCTTTTACTGTTTTTCCTTACACAATTCTTACAAAATGCGGAAAAGTCGGGCGGATAACGGCGAAAGTGTAAGGTTTTTGTCAAGACTTCGGTTGGGTCCGGGTGCGATAATATATGCGTAAACGAAAGGAAGGTGGCATATATGAAAAAAATCGTTGCAATCACCGGCGCAAGCGGAAATATGGGTCTTGAAACGGTCGCTCAACTTATGGAAAGCGACGTCGTGGAAAAAATCAAAGTTTTACTTTTGAACGAGAGGCGAGAGCGCAAATGCGCAAAGGAATGGAAGCGCAAGTACGGAAACAAAATCGAAGTTGTTTTCGGCGATATAGCGGAAAGCGAAGATTGCAAAAAACTCGTGGCAAACAGCGATTACGTTCTCAATCTCGCCGCGGTCATTCCGCCGACTGCCGACCATTATCCCGTGCTTACGGACAGATGCAACCGCATAGGCGCAATGAATATCGTTGATTCTGTGTCCGAGATAAAGGAAAATCAACCGAAACTCGTGCATATTTCCACCGTTGCGATATACGGCAACCGCAACTACAAGCACCCGTGGGGCAGAGTGGGCGACCCGCTCATATCCAGCACCTACGACGAGTATTCCGCAAGCAAAATCAAGGGCGAGAGATACGTTCTCGACAGCGACGTAAAGCAATGGGCGGCGCTTCGTCAGACGGGTATGCTTCACAACAGAATGCTCACCAACAATATGAAAGACGGATTGATGTTCCACACTTGCTT
This sequence comes from uncultured Eubacteriales bacterium, assembly GCA_900547975.1. Lineage (GTDB taxonomy): Bacteria > Bacillota > Clostridia > Christensenellales > CAG-917 > CAG-475. The sequence continues at coordinate 17,503 of URIX01000030.1, forward strand.
CAACGCGCCGATAGAGTGGGTTACGGCACGCGACAGCGGACTTTTGATGCGCAGACTGGTGGAAAAGGACGCAAAGGGCGAACTCGAAGAAAAGTTCTGGAAGAAGTGCTACAACATCGGCGGCGGCGCGTGCAACAGAGTTACGGGCTACGACACGTTCGACGAGGGATTCAAGATTATCGGCGGTTCGACGAAAAAATATATGAAACCCGAATGGAATTCAATCCGCAATTTCCATTGTATGTGGTTCGAGGACAGCCATATTCTCAACGATTATTTCGATTTCCAACACGAGGACGTGAAAACCTATTGGCAAGAGATACTTTCAACACACGGCTATTACAGACTCGGAAAACTCGTGCCTGCAAAACTTGTGTCTAAATTCGCAATCGAAAGACTGCTCAGAGACGACAATGCGCCGAGATATTGGGTTAAAACGAATCAGGCGGGCAAGGTTAAAGCGTTTTTCGGAAGCAAGGAAAACTTGAAGTGTTTGCCGAGCGATTGGGATAAATTTCCCGTTCTCGCGCACGGGCAACTTGCCGACGGCAACATCGATTACGACGATATGCGCGACATAACAAAGTTGAAAGAACACGGCTATATCCTCGACCACGGCTATGACGAAAGCAAACCCGACGAGGAACTCGACATAGAGGATATGCGTTCGGCGGCGGCTTTCAGAGGCGGTAAATGCGTTTCGACGAGTATGACGAAGGGCGATTTGTACACAAAACTCGAATGGGAATGCCACGACGGACATCGCTTTTGGGCGTCGCCGTACACCGTTCTCAAAGCGGGGCATTGGTGTCCCGAATGTTGTCAACCGAGTCCGTGGGATTACGACAGACTGTCAAAATTTATGCCGTTTTACGCTCAAATCTGGTACGATACCCACGCAAAAGGCGAGAATACGACCTATTACTACGACCAAAACCACGTTGCGAGATACACGCAATACTGAGTCAAAAGAGGTGAGAATATGAAAAATGCGATAATTTACGTTTTTTCGGGAACGGGAAACACCAAAAAAGCGTGCGATATATATAAGAACGAGTTTGAAAAATTCGGAATCGAAACCACGTTGTACAACGTGAGAAAAGGCTTTGAGAATTTGCCGAATCCCAACGATTTCGACCTCGTGGGATTTGCTTATCCCATACACGGATTCAACGCGCCGTACATTATGCTCGACCTTGCGAAAGCGTTGCAGAAAGCAAACGAAAAGAAGAGATATTTCGTCGTCAAAACGTCGGGCGAACCCCTCAAAATCAACAACGTTTCTTCGATTAAATTCAATGATATAATGAAGAAAAAAGGCTACGTTGCGGGAAGCGAATATCACTACGTTATGCCGTACAATATGATTTTCCGTCACACCGACGATATGGCGGTAAAGATGAAAAATACGCTCGACAAACTCGCACCCATAGAGGCGAGAGAAGTGATTTGCGGCGTCGAGCATAAACTCGCAAAAGTGCCTTTCGGGCGTTTCGTCGCGTGGGTAGTGCGCATAGAACAGCCCGCAATGAAAGTTAACGGTCACTTTTTCAAAGTGGATTCCGACAAGTGCATAAACTGTGGCGCGTGCGTAAAAAATTGCCCCGTAGGGAACATAAAAATCGACGAAAACGGAAAATTCACTTTCGGAAACGATTGCGTTATGTGTGCGAGATGTTCGTTCAACTGTCCGCGCGACGCTTTCGACATAGGCATACTCAACGGTTGGCGAGTGAACGGAAAGTATTCTTTCAAAGCACCCGAAACGCCGCAAAAGGACAAACATACGCGGTACTGCAAAAAGGCGTACGCGAGATATTTTGCCGATGCAGGCAAGAAAATCGCCGCAAACGAATACGGCGTGTAAAAAAGTGTGGAAATAAGCAAAAATATATTGTACAATACGGTTAGATAAATTAAGAGGCGTTTATGAGAAAGATACTTATTGCAGAGGACAACGTAGAAATATCCGATATGATGAAAAGTTATCTCGAAAAAGCGGGACACGAAGTGTATCAGGCGTTCGACGGCGCGCAAGCGTTGCAAATTGCAAACGAGATAAAACCCGACCTTGCGTTGCTGGATATTATGATGCCCAAAATCGACGGCTTTGCCGTGTGCGAAACGTTGCGTCAAACGATGACGATGCCTATCATCGTCGTGTCGGCAAAGGTTGCCGAAGAAGACAAGGTGCGTATGTTCGACCTCGGCGCGGACGACTACATAACAAAGCCGTTTTCGTTCAAAGAAATGGTTATGAGAGTCGGCGCGCAACTCAGACGTTATTATGAGTTCAACGCAGTGCCGTCGGGGGACAGACACTACGGAAAACTTATGATTTCGTCCACGAGATTCGAGGCGAAAGCAGACGGCGAACCGCTCAATCTCACTGCAAAAGAGTTCAAAATTCTCGACTATCTCACCATACACGAGAATCAGATTATGCCCAAGCAGAAACTTATCGACGACGTATGGGGCGTTGACGAGTATATCGACGAAAACACAGTTGCCGTGACTATCGCGCGTCTTCGCGACAAACTTTCAAAGGCGGGAATAAACAACGTCGTCACCGTTTGGGGACTCGGTTACAAGTGGCAAGATTGACGAAAATTTGCCGTCAATGCGCAAAACAGAGGTTTTATACGCATAAAAAGCAAGGTTAAACGCTTTATGTTGAACAAAAAGGAAATCGTAGAAATAGAAAAAACGCTCGCGCGTTTTCAGGAAGGCGATTTATATTCGCCCGTCAGGTCGTGGGGATTTGGCGAATACCACGCCATTTGCACGATGCTGGAATCGCTCAGGCTTTCTATGCTCAAATTGAAGGACGGCATAGCGGAAACTTCCACGAAAACCAACAAAACAATCGCTTCGGTGGCGCACGATATGAAAACGCCGCTCGCCATAATTTCGGGATACGCCGAGTGTATGTCGGACGGTATGGACGACAAGGACTATCCCGCGCTCATCATTCAAAAAGCGCAACAGATGAACGAGATGGTTATCGGTATGGTGGAATCCTCAAACGCCGAAATCAAAAAGCAATCCGAGCATAAAACGTTGCACGCGACTAAAAATATGTTCGGCAAAATCATCGAGAAACTACGTCCGCTCGCAACGGCGAAGAATATAAAACTCAAAGTCGGCAAAATTCCCGACGTCAACGTTAGAGTGGACGAAAGGCAAATGGAAAGAGTGGTGCAAAACCTCGTGTCCAACGCCGTCAAGTATTCGCCCGAAAACAGCGTCGTCAAAATCACCGCACGGAAGAGGGGCAGCGAGTTTGTCTTGTCTGTAAAGGACAATGGCGTAGGTATATCCAAAGAGAGTTTGCCTTACGTTTTCGACCAGTTCTACACCGAGGACAAATCGCGCTCTAACGGAAACAGTCAGGGCGTGGGACTTTACGTCGTGCGCGAGATTATGAAAGAGCACGGCGGCAGAGTGAGCGTAAAGAGCAAAAAAGACAAGGGAAGCACGTTCGCAATGGCGTTGCCCGTTGAGTACGACGATTCAAATTTGCCGTTTACGGACAAGTTCGACCAAATGCCGCTCATAGTGAAACTCGTCGTGGAAATGCTTTTCGGTTGGGCGATGACGTATATATACCGTTTTACAAAATACTCGCAGACAAGGCAACTTCACACTCTCGTCACGGGACTATTGTCATTTGCGCTGTTCGTGCTTATGTGGCCGATTGATTTTATAAGCGTCGCCGTTTACGGCAAGCCGACCTTCCTTGCGGACTGAATTTGCAAACAAGCGTATGAAAAACGTGCCGATGTATGGAAACATATATCGATGTCGATAAAAAAATACGCAAATTATAGTTGCATATTTCTTATAATAATTGTAAAATAATTGCGGTTGGAAAATCCGACTAATATTTGGAATACACCTTTATGGAGGAATTTATAATGGCAAACGTAAAAGTCGCTATCAACGGTTTTGGTCGTATCGGACGTCTTGCTTTCAGACAAATGTTCGGTGCAGAGGGTTATGAAATTGTCGCTATCAACGACCTCACAAGCCCCAAGATGCTCGCTCATCTTCTCAAATACGACTCGACACAAGGCAACTATGCAAATTCTCACACGGTAGAAAGTTGTGAAGCGGTCCTCAACGAAGACGGCACGGTCAAAGAAGACGGCTACATCGTAGTGGACGGCAAGAAGATCACTATCTACGCAAAAGCAAAAGCGGCGGAACTTCCCTGGGGCAAACTCGGCGTTGACGTCGTTTTGGAATGCACCGGTTTCTATACATCCAAAGCAAAAGCACAAGCACACATCGACGCAGGCGCACGCAAGGTCGTCATTTCCGCACCCGCAGGCAACGATCTTCCCACAATCGTCTACAACGTCAACCACACCACTTTGAAAGCAACCGACAACATCATTTCCGCTGCAAGTTGCACGACCAACTGCCTCGCACCTATGGCAAAGGCTCTCAACGATTATGCACCCATTATGAGCGGTATCATGACCACGGTTCACGCATACACCGGCGACCAAATGCCTCTTGACGGACCTCAAAGAAAGGGCGATTTGAGAAGAAGCCGCGCTGCTGCAATCAACATCGTTCCCAACAGCACCGGCGCTGCAAAAGCAATCGGTCTCGTTATCCCCGAACTCAACGGCAAACTCATCGGTTCCGCACAACGCGTTCCCACCCCGACCGGTTCTACCACCATTCTCGTCGCAGTCGTTAAAGGTCACGTCACCGTTGACGGAATCAACGCAGCAATGAAAGCAGCCGCAACCGAATCTTTCGGTTACAACACCGACCAAATCGTGTCTTCCGACATCATCGGCAGCCGCTTCGGTTCAATCTTCGACGCAACTCAAACTATGGTTGCACCTATGGAAGACGGCAACAGCCAAGTTCAAGTCGTTTCTTGGTACGACAACGAGAACAGCTACACTTCTCAAATGGTTCGTACAATCAAGTACTTCTCCGAACTCAAATAAAAACTGCGCTATTTAGCGAATAACTTTGTCAGGCACGGCTTGCCTCAAAATCGTGTACGTCAGTACACTGGGTTTTGATTCAAGCCGTGCCTTTCGCGTTCTTCATCTAAATAGCGCGGTTTTATTATATTGTTAAAAGATGTGATAAAAACCGCCACCCGACAACTCATTTACGATTAGCAAATTAGGGTTGCCGTTCGGATGCCTCTTTCGCATTATGCATCTATTTGGCGCAGTTTTTATGAGGTTACTTTATGAGCAATCGTCGTGTACTCAAATTAAAATTTCCCCTTTCCTCAGGTGTTTTCCCTATCGCCGTTCCCCCT
>URIX01000031.1 GCA_900547975.1 uncultured Eubacteriales bacterium
TCTTATTTTGAGAGTAAAGAGGGCTTGCGCGGTTAGTGATTGCGAGAACAAGTGCGGTGTCAAGCAATAATCTTTGTTTTTTGCTTTCACCGCAACACCGTTTGAGCAACGCTTCGCGGACGGCGGTTTTTATCTCGCCTTCGAATAGGCACATTGCGTGTACGAGTAGTCTTCGAATAAGTTTCGGATTAAGGCTTCGCCTTCCACAATTATTAATTATTCATTATTAATTATTAATTCAAATCTAAATGTTTTCTTTGTAAACAACCTACAATAACTCGTCTTGAAATTCACGCTTATGCGTGATATAATAAATCTATGAAAACTCGAATTTATATGACAAAAATGCACCAGCAGTGGACGTACGGCGAAAGGGAAGACCTGTTTCCTTATCTTGACGGCGAGAACGACGAGATATTCGAGTATGCGGTGGAAAATCACGATTTCGCCATTATCCTCAAAAACGATATGACTTACGACGTCGTGGACACCGAAGAAGAAGCACTCGAAAAAATCGCGTATATCTATCGAAATTACGCAGTTGTCAAAAACGACGGCGACAAGTGCTATATTGTTCGCGAAAACACCGACAAACGCTACAAAACGCCGGCAGAGGCGCAGGCGGACGGCGAGTTCGATTACGTTTACGTCCCAAAAGATATGTATTTTCTTTCGAAATACGGCAAGATTATAGCCGTGGGTAATTCCGAGGATGAAATGCGCGAGAAAATGTACGAGCATTACAGGGCAAAATACACTTATTTGTATTAATTGAGTATAATTTGCGCATTGCGGTAACGCCTTTAATATGCGAAATGGTACAAAAAAGCACACTTTGCAGTGTGCTTTTTTCATATCGATTTTAATCCGAAAATCGATTATGCAAGAGTTGCGGTTTTGAGTTCGTAATTCATATAGAAGGTTTTGCCGTCTTTTTTGAAAGGTTCTTCGATTTTGACGAGGACGTGTTTCATTGCCCAACCGTTGATGAGAACGTCGCTTTCGGCATAGTAGAGAGTTTGCGAAATGCCTGCGACTTGTGTTGTGCGAGAAATGTCCGTTTTGTAACATTCGATACCTTCTGCGGCGTATTTTTCATTGCTTTCGGTGAAAGCGGTTTTGACTTTCGTTTTGCCGTTCACTTTTGCGGTGAGGCTTACGGAACTCGCTTCGGTTGCCGAAACCAAAGGCATTGAAAATCCGAACGAAAGAGAATCACTGAAAGTGGTGATAGTACGCAACGCTTGGTGGAATTCGTTGTTGTCGTAATAGGTTGCGCTTTCCGCTTCGACCGTGCCTTCGCTCTTTTCGCCGTTTACGGTGCGAGTGTAGGAATACTTCTTGCCGTCGTACGAGCCGAACACGCGCAAAGTTTCGTTTTCACCGTCTTTTTGCACTCTGTAAGAGTAGGCGGGGACCATATAACTCGAACCGTTGATGAGGTTGAAGTAGCAACCCGTGTCGTAGGTTTGAGTGCCGACCGTGAGCAAGCCTTTGACCAAAACGCCCGCGGAAAGATTTTCGAGTTTGGTGTCCGCAGAGCCGAAGTCGGAAATCGACGAGCCGTTCGAGTACGCTTTGAGCGTCACGGCGTATGTGCCGTCGTAGCCCTCTACTTTGTTGCCGTCCGAGTCTTTTGCAAAAACGTCGTATACGAACGTTTCGTTGTTGTGGTCGCTCAAAATGTTGCGCAACTGACCTTGCGTGGTCGCGGTGTTGTTGCAGGCCGTCATAGAGAGGCATGCGATAACTGCGATAAGCATTACGGATATTGTGAGAATAACTTTTTTCATAATGTGTTTATTATAACATAAAAATATATTCTCGCAATAAAAAACGCCTTGTTTTTCGCAAGTTAAGCCGAAAAATCGATTGAAACAAATAAAAATTGTTAATTTTTATTTGTTTAACCTATGGGATTGAAACGGTACATCAAAAGTGATATACTCAAAATATGAAAATCATCACTTCAAACACGTCCAAAGGCGCATATCTCGGCGTTGTCGGGATTCTTGCCAAAAATATGGACGGAACTTCACAAAACATTGTCATTGCGCCCGACAGATTCACCGCTTCGGTGGAAAGGGGGCTTATTTCCGCATTGGGTATCGAAAGCACGTTCGGCATAGAGGTTATGTCGTTCACGAGGCTTGCGAGCAAACTCATAGGCAGCGACATCAAAAAATGCCTTACGCCCGAAGGTTCGGTTATGCTGATAGGCAAGGTTATCGCCGACAATCGCGACAAACTTTGCTACTATCAAAAAGTCGCGCTTCAAGAGGGATTTGCAAGCGAACTTTACGCTGCGCTTACCGCCGTCAGGAACAGCGGCATATCCTCGCAAGACTTGCTCGAATCATCTAAACAGGCGAACGTTTCACTGCAAATGAAAGCAAAGGACCTTGCGCTCATATACGACGGATACCTTGCCGCGCTCGAAGGCAAGCACAGCGATTCGTCAACGAGACTTTACGCTCTCGCCGAGTTTTTGAAAAACAATCCGAGCGCGATTGCTTCGACCAACTTTTACATCACGGACATATACGATTTTTCCGCGCCCGAACTCGAAATTATCAAGAGTATCGCAAACAACGCGCTGTCGCTGACCGTCGGCATAACGAGCGGATATTCGAACCCCAACAAGCGCATATATCCCGACCGCGTGGCAAAGAAACTTGCCTCGCTTTGCGAGGGCAGAGTGCAGATTGAAAGAAATGACGAAAACTTACCCGATTCGGTTGACGCCATTTCAAAAAAACTGTTTTCATACATATCCACGAGCGCGGACGACAAAGCCGAAAATAACGGCAAAGTCAAGTTGCGTTCGGCAAAGGACAGAAGCGATGAAGTTATGCGCCTCGCTCTCGACGTTGCAGAAGGCGTGAGAGAGGGCAGACGATACAAGGACTTCGAGGTGTACGCAAGCGATTTGGACGCGTACGGACAAGAGATAAAATCCACGTTTGCACGCTACGAAATACCGTACTTTATAGACAAAAAAGAGTTGCTTTCCGAGCAAGCGAAAGCGAGATTCGTATTGCAAGCAATCGCTTGTTATCGCACCGATTTCAGACTCGGCGAAGTGTGCGACTTCATAAAGAATCCGTTGTTTTCAATCTATTCGCGATACGGCGAAGAAGGTGCGTATCTGTTCGAAAACTACTGCCTAAAATACAACGTGCGCTTTGTGCCTACCTCGACGGAAGATTGCTTCAAGAAGCACGATGAAAGGAAGGTATTTAACGCTAAAGAGCAAAAAAGCGGTTTTATATATGCGAATATCGACGATAAAGTCGAGATTTTGGACAATACCGTGGAAAACGTCATTCCCGAGGCGGTGAGAAAAGAGGTCGTAAATATACTTACGCCAGAACGCTTTAAGGAAAACAAGGACATAAGGGCTTTTGTTAAATTGACGAGAGAATTGCTCGAAAAAATCGACCCTTGCTATGTTAAGTACGTCGATAAAATCGCGAGCCAAAGCGAGTATTTCAGAAAGTGCGCAGAGCAAGTCAATTCAAAACTCGAAGCGGTGCTCGTCGAGATAGAAGAAGTGCTTGACGAACAATCGGATATAAACAAATTCGAGAGCGTGTTCAAGTCGATGATAAAGACGCTGAAAATTGCACTTGTGCCGACCTATCTCGATTGCGTGTTCATAGGCGACGGCGAGTCGAGATTTGCGGGAAACGGCGATATATACGTTCTTGGCGCAAACAGCGGAAAACTGCCTTCGCAAAGCGGCGGCGGTGTGGTGCTTACCGACAAGGACGAGCAAATGCTTTCTGCGCTCGGCGTCGAGATTACGCCTTGCGAACGACAAAAGGCACTCGACGGTATGTACGCCGTCTGCGACCTTATGAAAAAACCGCAGGGCAGACTCGTGGTGAGTTATCCCGACAGCGGCGACGGCGGCGCGCTCAGACCTTCTACCGTCGTATTCGAACTTCAGAATATGCTTTGCGAAAACGGCAAACCGCTCGAAATTGAAAGAATAGATTTCGAGCATTACACCACTCTCGACGGAAAGGATTTGCAAAAAGCCGCGCTTGCGCTGTCCACGAAGAAAGGGTGTTTCAACGAGGTGCTTAAAAACGGCGTGAGCGGACGTTGCGACGCAAACGATATAGGCGTGTTCGGCGCGGCGTTGTCGCTTTTAAGCGAGGACGAGAAAAAACTCATAAACAAGTCGTTCGTATCGCCCGTGAAAATCGCTTTGCCCGAAAAATCCTATTTTGCGGGGCGCACGAGCGTCAGCAGGCTCGAAACCTTTTTCGGCTGTCCGTACGCGCATTATTTCAACTATATTTTGTCCTTGCGCAAGAGAAAAGACGGCACGTTCGAGGGTACGGAAAACGGAACGATTTTGCACTTCGTGCTTGAAAAGTTTTTCGGCGACGTGCGCGACGGCAACGTGAAAGACGAGGACGAGGCAAGGCAAAAAGCGTACGAGTATTTCGACCTTGCGATAAAAGAAAACAACTTCGAAGTGCTGCTCGAAAAGGCGGACACGGGCAGAATCCTTTCTCGCCTCAAAGAAGAAGGCGCGACGCTTTGCAAGGACTTGTTCGAAGTGCAAAAACGCTCGGCGTTCAGACCGTTTTTGCTCGAAGCGAAAATAGGCGAAGGAAAGATTGAACCGATGTCCCTCGAATTCGGCGGAAAGAAGGTCGAACTCAAAGGCACTATCGACAGAGTGGACAAACTCGGCGACAAGTTTATAATCATCGACTACAAGACCTACAAAAGCGCGGATTTGACCCTCAAAGAGTTGTACAGCGGACAAAAAATCCAACTTTACGTCTATATGCGAGCGGTTGAAAAAAGCCTTGACGCAAAGCCGTGCGGCGTGTTCTATTTTCCCGTATTTTCAAGTTTCACCGACGAGAGCGGCAACCGCTATAAATACAAAGGGCAAGCGTGCGACAGTCGCGAAACGCTGGGTTTAATCGACGAAATGGTGACGTCAAACCCCGATTGTGCCATCGTGCCTTTCAAAACGGACAGAAAAGGCGAGAATCTCAATCCCGAAATACACCTCTCGAAAGAGGGATTCGACAAACTGGGCGATTACGCCGTGGCGATTGCGGGCGAGGGTGCAAGCAAGATTGCGGACGGATATATAAAACCCTCGCCGCTCAAAGACAAATGCAAGAAGTGCGACTTTGCCGCTATATGCGCGTACAAGGGCGCAAACGAAAGGAAAATACCCAAAGTGAAAGGGCTTGAAAGTTTCGATACGGAAGGTGAGAAAAATGAGTGAAAATACCGTTGTGACGTTCAGCAAAAACGCAGAGGAAAGGCTTGAAATTCTGCGCGACGAAAAGGGCAATATTCTTCTCACCGACGACCAGAAAAAAGCCGTGCTCGAAAAGGGACGTATTCTCGTTTCCGCTTCCGCCGGTTCGGGAAAAACGTCAACTATGGTCAAGCGCATAATCGTTATGCTGTCGGAAGGCGCGTCTTTGAAAAATCTGCTCGTGCTCGTTTACAACAACGCCGCCGCAGACGAACTTAAAGAAAGACTGCACCAAGAACTTTTCAAGGCGGCTTGCGCGTCGAGCGGCGAAAAGCGCGACAGATTCAGACAGGAAATCGACGAATTGCCGTTTTGCCATATCTGCACCATACACGCGTTTTGCCAGTCGCTGATAAGAGAGAATTTCGACAAACTCGGCATATCCCCGACGTTCGAGGTGCTTGACGAAACGAGGCACGCTTCGTATATGAACAAGGCTCTCGACGAGGTTATCGCAAAGTATACCGCGGACGGCGACGAAACGTTTTGCGAACTCGCCGACATATTCTCGCAATCGAGAAAAGAAGAAAACCTAAAAAGCAACCTGATAAAGTTTTACAATCTCATCGAGATACAGCCCGATAAGGACGAATTTGAAAGGTGCGTTGCGGAATGTTACGATTCCTACGACAAAAGCAAATTTTTCGAGATATTGCAAAACTACTATAAATCCTTTTTCGCAAAGGCAAACGACGCGCTTTCGCAAGTCAAGGTACGGCTCGAAACGATTGCGCCGACCTCGAAGTACGTTCAAAGCCTTGCGGTTGCGACGGCGTTCTGCGCCGAAATCGAAAGAGAAAACGCACTTCTCGATATGTGCGCTTCGGCAACCAAGTACGAAAAACCGCGCGCGGCGATAAGTTCCAAAGCGAGCGAGGAAGAAAAACTCGTCACCGCATACGCAAAGGACTATCTTAAACAGTTGAGCGACGTCATAGACGAAATGAAAGAAATTGCCCAAAGAGGGGACGCTTTAAGACAAGCGCACGAGCAGAACGCAAAATACGTCAAAAAGTTGCTCGAAGTCGCAAAGAATTTTGCGGAAGTTCTCGACGGTCTCAAAAAAGAAGACAACGTGTTGTCTTTCGAGGATTTACAGCACAAGGCTCTCGATTTGTTAAACGGCGGCGGTGCGTCGGGCGAGGACTTCGACGCGGTGTTCGTCGACGAGTATCAGGACGTAAACCCCACGCAAGAAGCGATAATCCGCAAACTCGTCAAGGGCGAGTGCTTTATGGTGGGCGACGTCAAGCAGAGTATATACGGTTTCCGTCTTGCCGACCCCGCGATTTTCATATCCCGACAAAACGCTTACGAAACGAGCGCGAAAGAGGGTACGAACATATTTTTCAATCGCAATTTCAGAAGCGCGTACGGCATACTCGATTTCGTCAACGGCGTTTTCGACAGCGCGATGACACAAGACAGTGCGGACGTAAACTACAAAAAGGACGCGAGATTCGAACTTAAAGACGTGCCGCCGGTGCGCCTCGAAGGCGTAAATCCCGAAGGATATGTTCAGGTGCATTTGTTCGTAAAGCAAAAGGACGAAGCGCAGATTTCGACGGGACTTTACGACATAGAAAAAGTGTGCGGTGACGATGGCGAGGGCGGAAGCATGCAAGAGGGCAACTTCATTGCAAGCGAAATCAGAAAACTCGTGGGCAAAGCCAAAGGCGACGGAAAGTATATCGGATACGGCGACATAGCCGTGCTTTTCCGCTCGCGCTCGACGGGCGCAAAGGAAATCGTGCAAACCCTCAAAGCGCGCGGCATACCCGTCAACGAGGGAGCGTTCGGCAAATCCGCGTCCCTTCCCGAAAGAGAATTGATTGCGTTCTTGCGAGTTTTGGACAATCCGCGCCAAGACGTGCCGCTTGCGGGGTATCTGCTGTCCTTTTTCGGCGGTTACGACGAGAGCGAGTTGGCGTACGTCGCGTCGGTTGACGGCGATTGTCTTTACGACAAATTTTTGGCGATTGCAAACGACGATAAGAATGCGGCGAAAAACGACATATATCGCGCGCTGAAAGCAAAGGCGAAAGCAACCCTCGGCACTATCGAGGCGTATAGACTCAAAGCGAGTTATAATAGCGTGAAAGAACTTATGCGCACTATCGTTGGCGACTATTGCTACGACGCGTATCTTATGCGGTCGGGCGAGGGCGACGCGTACGGGCTCAAAGCGTTCGTCGAAAGTCCTGACGAGGAAGACTCGCTCGGCAAATTCTTGCAGAACTACTGCGAGGGTGACGGCGGCGAGAGAGGCGCGACCGGCGGCGACAGAGTGGTTATTTCCACTTTTCACGGCTACAAAGGTCTTGAAAATCCCGTCGTTTTCGTTGCGGATACGGCGTTTGGATTCAACTACGAGGCAGGCTCGGGCGACCTAATACTTACGGGCAAAGGCTTGGGCGGCGACAAGGGCAACAACAAAGGTCTTGTGGGTATGAACGCTTTTGACTTTGACCAAAAGACCAAAAATTCCGTAACGCTGTCCAAAATCGCGGTTGCAAAGTGCATAAAGGACAATCAACTAAAAGAGGAAATAAGGCTGTTTTACGTCGCTCTCACGCGCGCAAAACAGTTGATGTATGTCACCGCCACGGTGAGTGAATCCAAGAGCGCGGGCTTCGGCGTTACGGCAAAACTGGGCGGCGCGGGGTGCGATTTGGATTTCATATCTTCCGCGGTTTTCGACGGTACGGTCAAGTGCGTGCCTTTTCGTCATTACGCAAACGAGGACGATGTGCAAAAGGCGCATCCCGACTCGTTCCAACTCGTTCCCGACGAGGATATCGTAAACGCGGCGCTCAGTGCGCAAGCGTTTGTTTATCCGCATAAGCAAGCGACGTCGCTTGCGATGAAGTACAGCGTTTCCGCGCTCGACAGCAAGGACGACGACGCGATAGAAGTGTTCGAGGAAGCGGCAAAACGCGGCACGGCGTATCACAAAGTTATGCAGTATATCGACTATTCGGCAAGCGGTGCGGAAGAAGTCGAAAAGCAAATGGACGAACTCGTAAACCGCAATATCCTCACCGACGAGGAAAGAGAATCCGTAAGTCCGCAAGACATCGCGAAGTGCCTTGAAAGCGACATTATGAAAGTCGCGCTCAAAGCGGAAAAGAAAGGAAAGTGCCATAGAGAGCAGTCCTTTATGATGTACAAAAAGGCAAGCGAGGTCAGCGACGATTTCACGTCCGACGACAGAGTACTGGTGCAAGGCGTGATAGACTTGTTTATCGACGACGAAAAGAAGATTATCGTCGATTTCAAGACGTCTTCGTTAAAAGACGAAAAAACGCTTGAAAAGTACAAAAAGCAACTTTATCTGTACAAATCGGCGGTTGAAAGTGCGATTAATGCAAAAGTCGACGAAATCGCGCTGTATTCGTTCGCTACGGGCAAGACCGTGATACTGTAACAATCGCAAGACCCGAGCGGAATTAAAGCAAAAACCGAAAATAACGCCTTGACGAATCGAGGGTTGTTTCAAACAAAAAATTGTGCGTTTGTTTGAAATAATCCTTGATTTTTCTTTGCGCGTTATGTATAATTATATAGATATTTGAAACTTACGGGCGCACCCCGTTGCGTGCGCGGAGGATTCGTGGACTTTTTTGAAAAGGCGTTTCAATGGCTTGCGGAAGTGTCGCAAAAACTTCCCTCGGTCGATACGAATTTGTTTTTCATCGTCGTTATGGCGGTGATTTTCGGTTTGGGAATCGTCATTGCGTTTACCCTTTTCGGCTCTCGCGCTCGCAAACTTTACGTTTCCGCAAGAAAAATCAGAAAGTACCTCGCAAACGTGGACGCCGTGGACGATGACAACGTGAGCGATTTTACTGCGCATTGTTTTTCCAAAAACACGCCGCAACCTTTGCGTGACGCTTGGGTGCAATATCTCGGCGTTCGTTTCGGCTATCCCAGCGACATAGTCAGCGACGGGGCGGTGTACGACAAATTCGTCAAGAAGAACAAGGACGTTCGCTCGGGCGTGTTTATCGGCGTATCTCTCGTGTTGCTCGCGCTGTTCGCGTTTTGGGGCTACGGCGTTTTGCCCGCCGCAAAAACGGGCGTCGTTCATCTCGCCGCGCTTGCGCTCATCGGCGTGATGTATCTCGTGCTCGTAATTCTCGCGCGTAAACAAAATCAAAGATGTTTCGAGACTTTCGAGGCTATGCAAGAGGACTTGGACGCAAAAGTCAATTTGCAGATAGAAAGCAATTTCGCAACCGATTCTTCGCCTCTTCAGGAACTCAATTCGCTCGTTGAAGAAATCATCGCTCGCAACACGGCAAAAGTCGTGGACGAGGACGACGAAAAAACGCCAATCGAAGCGCTTATCGAACAGAAAATGCAAGAGCAAAGCGAGTTCGACGATGAGGACGAACAAGAGAATATCGACGAGATTATGTCCGCGCAAGAAGAAGCACGGGAAGAAGCGCAAGAAGAAAACGCACAAGACGGCGACGTCGAATCGGACGACGAGCAACGCCATATAGACGAACTCTTGCAAGAGCAAGAGGAAGGACTCGAAGAAACGGCTGACGAAGAATCCGAAGAAAACGAAACCGCAATCGACGACGCAGACGAGCAAGTCGAGCAGCAAGAGCATATCGACGAACTTTTGCAAGAGCAGGAAGAAGAACTCGAAGTAAAAGCGCAAGAGGAATCGGACGAAACCGAACTCGAAATCGAGAGCGCGGACGAAACGTTTGTAGACGAGCCGCAAGAGAGCGAGGGACAAAGCGCAGAGAACCCCGAAACGGTCGAACCCGAAAACGTGGACGAGGCGCAAACCTCCGACGAGCCGGACAACGAAGAAGTCGAAGCCGCCGAAAACGTCGATATCGAAGAAAATACGCAAAACGAAGAATATACCGAATCGGAAGGAAATAACGTTCAAGAGGAAGAATCCGTCGAACAAGAGGCGGAAAAACAAGATTCCGACGAAGAAGCGGCGGAAGAAACGGAAACGGTCGAAGAAGGCGCTCAAACGGACGAAATCGCCGAGGAATCCGAGCAAGAGGAATCCGAAACCTCGCAAGACGTTGAAAGCGAACAAAACGACAAAATAGAATCCGAGTCTGAAGACAACGACGAAAACGTTGAGCAAAGCGTTGAGGAAAGCGAAGAATCCGCTGACAAAGCCGTCGAAGACAACGAATCGGAAGACGAAAAATCCGACGATAACGCTGAATCCGACGAATCGGAAAGCGAAGAAGTCGAAAAAGAAGCGGAAGACGTTGAGGAAGAGTCCGAGGAAATCGAGGAAGCAAAAGAGGACGAAGAACCCGAAGTGGTGTACGTTGTCGAAGACGAGGAAGAGGAAGAAAACGCAAAGCCCGCAAAACTCGTCAAACTTCCCAATCTCGTTGACTATATGCTGTCAAAAAATATGCCGAGGCAAATGAAAATCCAGATTGCCACTATGCTTATTGGCACGTATAACAAGTTTAAGGACAGCAAGGAAGATCGCAAAATCGTCATATCTTGTCTTGGCAAAGTTATGCGCGATTTGCAAAGCGAAAAACAATAAAATATAAAAATATAAAATTGACAATGGTCGGGGAGCCGACGCAGAATAAAATTAAATTGCGAGGATTGTAAAAATGTTTGGTAAGAAGAAAAAACTCGAAGCAGAACGCCGCGAAGAAGAATTGCGCTTGCAAAAACAAGAACTTGAAAGACAACAAGCTCAAGCAGCACAACAGGCTCAACAGCAAGACGACAAGATTTTTTGTGAAAGCGAACTCATTGACGACGATGACGACAACACCGCCGCTCAACCCGTCAACGAGGATGACAACGCGCTGCCCAAAGAGTATGAGGCAATCGCCTACATTTTGAAACAAGAACAAGGCGAAGACCTTGTTGCAGAGCCCGTTGACAATGACGAGCCCGTGCAATCCGCGCAAGAGCCGCAAGAGAGCGTAGAGGAAGTCAAGGAAGAAGAATCCGAAAAGAACGAAACCGCAGAGCCCGTTCTCGAAGAAGTCGCACCTGCTCCCGCCGAAGAACCCGAAGCGGTTGAAGAAAACGAAGAATCCGTCGACGAAGTCGAAGATTCCGACGAAAGCGAAGAAGTCGAGGAAGCGAGCGAAGAAGCAGAGTCGATGCAAGAAACCGCACCTGCAACCGAAGAACAAAAAGAAGAGGTCGTTTACGTCGTGGACGGTCCGAGTGAGGACGACGACGAAATCGTCAAACCTGCAAAACTCGTCAAACTTCCCAACCTCGTGGACTATATGCTTGCTCAAAATATGTCCAAGCAAATGAAAATAAACATCGCAACGCTTTTGCTTTCGACTTACAACAAATACAAAGACATACCCGCAGAAAAGAAGATTGTCATTCAATGTATGGCAAAAGTTATGAAATCCCTCATTCAAGGCTGATAGAATATCGGTTTTGACGGATTTTCAAATAATAATCAACGAAAAACGGAAGCAATTTGCTTCCGTTTTTGATATGTTATCGAAATTTTGTTTTTCAAGTATCTATTGTTGTTTTTTCGGTTATCTAATCGAATGAATTTTGCAATTTGCTCGTCAAAGTCATTTGAGCATTTTTTTCTTGATAAACACGATTATGAGCGCAATGCAGATAAGTATGTTTATGCCGACGACAACCCAGAATCCCCACAGTTTGCCCTCGAAGGGAACGCCCGTGTTCATACCCCAAAGCGCGGCTATCATAGCAGGAGTGTCAACCAAAAGCGTGAGGACGGTGAGCGTCTTCATAACGACGTTTAGGTTGTTCGAGATTATCGACGCGTAGGTGTCCATCGTTCCGCTCAAAATGTCGCGGTAGATGTTCGACATCTCGATTGCCTGTCTGTTTTCAATCAGAACGTCGTCCCACAAATCGTCGTCTTCCTCAAAGAATTTCACAAGGCGCGGGAATTTGTCGAGAACTGCGGTGTTGGCACGAAGGGAAGTCGAGAAGTACACGAGCGACTTTTCAAGCGAAAGCATTTCGATAAGTCCCTCGTTTTTCATCGCTTTTTCGAGTTCCGCCTGAACGCGTTGGCTCGCTCTGTCGATTTGTTTGAGGTACTGCAAATATTTCTTTGCGATGACGTATTGAAGTTGAAGCACGAAACGAGTGCGTTTGTGAATATTGAAATCCTTGACGTAACGTCCTGCCATAAGGTCGTTGATTATGGACGTTTCGTTCAAGCAAACCGTCACAATCGTTTTGTCCGTCGTGATACAGCCGAAAGGCAGGGTGGCGTAGGTGTAGCGGTCGTCGTCTTCCTCGGTGATAGGAATGTCGGTGACCGCCATAAGTATGCCGTCCTCTTTTTCGCAGTGAGCGCGTTCTTCCGAGTCCAACGCCGCCTTGACGTAGTCTTCGGGAATCTGACACGACGAACACACCAACTCGATTTCCTTGTCGGTGGGGTTTGACATATGAATCCATTGCTCGGTAAAATCGTAGCCCTCGACTATGAGTTCGGGGTCGACTTCGATAACGGATTTGTTGACTTTTTTGTAGACTTGGATCATTTTGTCCTCCTATGGGCATAGCAATACGCGCCACATCGGAGAACCTCAAACGTGTGCGTATTTAGCGGAGATGTTGACTACTTCGAGGGTCAGCGTCCATAAATATTGCACCTCTAAAAAGAATTTGATATAAAAAGTGTAACAAAAAAAAACGGCGGGCGCAACTTATTTTGCCGATTCATAGCAAATTTCTCAAAAAAAATCTGTGAAGCCGAACGACAACCGACGTTTGCGATATTTGCCTATGACATTGTCCTTGCGGATAGCGATATTTGCGCCGTGCGCAAGCGATATTCTCGCATAGCGAGAGTTATATTGCGCCTTTGTCGCGGTTTCGGAATATTCGAACTTTTCGTAGCCGTACGACGAGTACGCGCGTCGTATTCGCCGATACGATTGAACTTACACAAATCGCAAAACCACAAAATCGGATATTTGTATAATTATGTTGTATTTTTTCTTGCAAACGCGCGCTTAATTTGTTATTATATTTTGTGACTATATAAGAAATCTTTTAGGAGGAATTCTAAATGGGCAAAAAATACGTTTATCAGTTTGCCGAAGGCAATGCAAAAATGCGTGAACTTCTCGGCGGCAAAGGCGCAAACCTCGCAGAAATGACCAACATCGGTCTTCCTGTTCCGTTCGGTTTCACCATCACTACCGAGGCTTGCACTCAGTACTATGAGGACGGCAGACAAATCAACGACGACATCAAAGCGGAAATTATGGAAAACATCACCAAACTCGAAAATCAAGCGGGTATGAAATTCGGTGATAAAGAAAATCCTCTTCTCGTTTCCGTTCGCTCGGGCGCAAGAGCGTCTATGCCCGGTATGATGGACACAATCCTCAACCTCGGTCTCAACGACGACGTTGTGGAAGTCTTGGCAAAGAAATCCGGCAACCCCAGATGGGCTTGGGACTGTTACAGACGTTTTATCCAAATGTTCTCCGACGTCGTTATGGAAGTCGGCAAGAAATACTTCGAGGCTCTCATTGACGAACTCAAGGAAAGAAAAGGCGTCACCTACGACGTCGAACTCACCGCAGACGACCTCAAAGAACTCGCAGGCAAATTCAAAGCAGAGTATCAAGCAAAGATCGGCAAACCTTTCCCGTCCGATCCGAAGGAACAACTCTTCGAGGCTATCAAAGCGGTCTTCCGTTCTTGGGACAACCCGCGCGCGAACATCTATCGTATGGACCACGACATTCCCTACAGTTGGGGTACTGCGGTCAACGTTCAAATGATGGCATTCGGCAATATGGGCGACGATTGCGGCACGGGCGTCGCATTTACGCGTAACCCCGCAACCGGCGAACCCGGTCTTATGGGCGAGTTCCTTATGAACGCACAAGGCGAAGACGTCGTCGCAGGCGTCCGCACCCCGATGCCTATCTCTCAAATGGCAGAAGTTCTTCCGGAAGTCTACACACAATTCCAAGAAGTCTGCAAGATTTTGGAAAATCATTACAGAGATATGCAAGATATGGAATTCACCATCCAGCAAAAGAAACTCTATATGCTTCAAACCAGAAACGGTAAGCGTACCGCGGCGGCGGCAATCCGCATCGCTTGCGACCTCATCGACGAGGGTATGATCACCGAACAAGAAGCACTTTTGCAAATCGACGCAAAGACTCTCGATATGTTGCTCCACCCGCAATTCGACGCAAAAGCACTCAAAGAAGCAGACAAGGCAGACGTTGTCGGCAAAGGTATTGCGGCTTCCCCGGGCGCAGCGGCAGGCACGATCGTCTTCACGGCTGAGGACGCTGTAAGAGAAGGCAAGGCAGGCAAGAAAGTCGTCCTCGTCAGACTCGAAACTTCACCCGAAGACATCGAAGGTATGAAATATGCACAAGGCATTCTCACCGTTCGCGGCGGTCAAACCTCTCACGCGGCGGTCGTTGCTCGCGGTATGGGTACTTGCTGCGTATCCGGTTGCGGCGACATCAAGATGCACGAAGAAGAAAAGTATTTCGAACTCGCAGGCAAGACGTTCCGCGAAGGCGACGGTCTTTCCCTCGACGGTTCTACGGGCAACATCTACGACACCATCATCAAGACCGTTCCCGCAGACCCCAACAGCGGCTACTTCGGAAGAATTATGAAACTCGCCGACAAGTATAAAGCACTCGGCGTTCGCACCAACGCGGATACCCCCGCAGACGCACAAAGAGCGGCTGAGCTCGGCGCACAAGGTATCGGCCTCGTTCGTACCGAACATATGTTCTTCGGTCCTGGCAGAATCGAAAAATTCCGCGAAATGATCTGCTCCGAAACCGTCGAAGAACGCGTCAAAGCACTCGACGCAATCGAGCCTATGCAACAAGCAGACTTCGAAGGTCTTATGGAAGCCCTCAAAGGTATGCCTGTTACAATCCGTTTCTTGGATCCGCCGCTTCACGAGTTCGTTCCCACCGAGGAAAAGGACATCGAAGCACTTGCAAAAGCGCAGGGCAAATCCGTATCCGAAATCAAGATCCTTTGCGACAGTTTGCACGAGTTCAACCCGATGATGGGTCACAGAGGTTGCCGTTTGGCAGTCACTTATCCCGAAATCGCCGTTATGCAAACCAAAGCGGTTATCAAAGCGGCTATCAACGTCCAAAAACGTCATCCCGATTGGACCGTTATGCCCGAAATTATGATTCCGCTCGTCGGCGAAGTCAAAGAGTTGAAGTACTGCAAGAAGACGGTCGTCGAAACCGCTGACGCAGTCATCAAAGAAAGCGGCGTTGACCTCAAATACGAAGTCGGCACGATGATCGAAATCCCCAGAGCGGCTCTCACAGCGGACGAAATCGCAACCGAGGCAGACTTCTTCTGCTTCGGCACGAACGACCTCACTCAAATGACGTTCGGCTTCAGCCGTGACGACGCAGGCAAGTTCTTGCCCAGTTACTATCAAGCAAAGATTTACGAATCCGATCCGTTTGCACGTCTTGACACGGTCGGCGTCGGCAAACTTATGAAGATGGCGGTCACGCTCGGCAGAGGCGCAAACAATCATTTGCATTGCGGAATCTGCGGCGAACACGGCGGTGATCCTTCGTCAATCGAATTCTGCCACGAAATCGGACTTGACTATGTATCTTGCTCGCCCTTCCGCGTACCTATCGCACGTCTTGCGGCAGCACAGGCGAACATCCGTAATCCGAGGGCGTAAGCTTTTGACGGAAAACGGTTAAATTCCGGCATTCTAATACTGAATTTTAAGAAAAACAGCCATTCTCGTTTGAGTTTGGCTGTTTTTTTACTCTACTGAAAGCGGTCGAAAATCGGGAAATGTGCTAAAATAGCGGGGTGGTTCCTCAAATGTTACATTTTTCCATATATAGTTTTCGGTGTTTTTGAAACAGTTTTGTTATGAATTTTGATGTTTTTTATAATTTGTGTTGAACTGATTTTGTATCGTTTTTTGTTAAAAGGCGTATGCTTGTCTCGTTTAAAAGACAAGCATACGCCTAAATGCCATTTAAGGGTGAACGTTGTTTTAGTTTTTATTTTTTTCCCCGCAAAAAAGTCTTCATCTTTGTAAAATCTTAATACCTTTTGCAACAATCCTAATCCTTTCTTTATGGAAAAGAAAATATTATAATACCGATAAACATAATCGAGGTTTAGTATGCGAGCAATAAAAAGGAAACTATCATCCTTTCAGATAATATTATTAGGATTCGCAGGAGTTATTTTGCTCGGCGCTTTTCTATTGGCATTGCCGATTTCTTCAAAAACTCACGAATGGACCTCGTTTATCGACGCTCTTTTTACTTCGACGTCCGCCGTATGCGTAACGGGACTTATCGTGTTCGATACGGCAACGCACTGGACGATATTCGGGCAAGTCGTTATATTGTTACTTATTCAAATCGGCGGCATGGGCGTTGTTACTATTGCAGTCTCTCTCGCCGTTATTTCGGGCAAAAAAATCGGGTTATTCAGCCGCGAAACGATGAAAAACGCGATTTCCGCGCCAAATGTAAGCGGTATAGTCCGCCTGACCGGATTTATAATCAAGGGGATTTTTTTGATTGAACTTATCGGCGCTCTTGTTATGATGCCTGTATTTTGTATAGATTACGGCGCAGAAGGTATTTGGCTGTCGATTTTCCATTCCGTGTCGGCGTTCTGCAACGCAGGATTCGATATTATGGGGACGAAAAGCGGAGAATTTACGTCTATCACTCACTATTCCGCACAACCCGTCATCAATATTACGATTATGTTGCTGATTATTATCGGCGGTATCGGTTTTTTGGTATGGGAGGATGTTTGCAAAAACAAGTGGCGAATAAAAGAATATCGCACGCAAAGCAAAGTGGTATTGATTGTCACCGCCGTGCTTATTGTTTTGCCCGCAATATACTTCTTCTTTTTTGAATTCGGAGATATGCCTGTCGGCAAGCGAATACTTGCTTCTTTGTTTCAATCGGTAACGCCGAGAACGGCAGGGTTTAATACGGTAGATCTTACGGCAATCAGCGATACTGGATTATACCTGATGATTATTCTTATGTTGATAGGCGGGTCGCCCGGTTCGACGGCCGGCGGTATGAAAACGACGACGATAGCGGTTTTATTCTCTTCCGCTTTCTCCGTATTCAGAAAAAAAGACAATGCGGAACTTATGAAACGAAGCGTCGACGATGGAACTGTTAAAACGGCTTCGGCAATATTTATGATGTACATAACTCTGTTCTTATTTGGAGGAATGGCTATAAGCGCAATTGAAAATCTACCTATAACGTCCTGTCTTTTCGAAACCGCATCCGCTGTCGGCACGGTAGGACTTACGCTCGGAATTACCCCGACGCTCGGAATCGCATCCAAATTGATTTTGATCATCTTGATGTTTTTCGGACGCGTAGGCGGATTGACATTGATATATGCCGCTTTCGGCACAAATAAAAAACAAGTGGCAAAATTGCCGACGGATACAATCGCAGTCGGTTAAGGAGGTTTTTATATGAAAACAAAATCCATTTTATTGATAGGTCTCGGAAGATTCGGAAAATATATTGCGATGAAATTGCACGAATTAGGACACGAAATCATGGCGATCGACGAAAACGAAGAAAGGATAAACGATGCTATGCCCTATGTAACCAACGGGTTAATCGGCGATAGCACAAACGAATCGTTGCTAAAATCGCTGGGCGTAAAAAACTATGACGTATGCATCGTAACTATCGGCGGCAACTTTCAAAGCTCTCTTGAAACGACCTGTTTGTTAAAAGAATTGGGCGCGAACAAGGTTGTGTCGCGCGCCGAACAGGACGTTCAAGCAAAATTTCTTCTGCGTAACGGTGCAGACGAAATCATTTATCCCGAAAAACAACTTGCAATTTGGACAGCGATACGTTATAGCTCAGACCACATTCTCGATTATATAGAGTTATCCGACTCATGTTCTATTTTCGAAGTCTCCGTACCGAGAAATTGGATAGGCAAGACTATAGGCGAAATCGATATAAGAAAAAAATACAACATAAATATAATTGCAACAAAAGCAAACGGAAAAATAAACGCTGTCTTAACGCCGGAAACAATGCTTTCGCAAGATATGTCTTTGCTTGTTCTTGGCGAGTATAAATTTATCAAAAAGTGTTTTGAAATATAAGATGTCGGATATTATGTTTGTGCTATTGGCACTTCTTGCAATCGCTATCGGTTTTGTCGTGATGATACAACTCGATAAGTACCTATATAGGACTAGTGTCCGAAAGAACAATGCGAAATCGACTGTTTGCATAAGGGTCAAAGACAAAAAAAGAAAAACCGGTAGAGTTTATTGTCTGTTCAAAAGAATGTAGTTGTAGGATTTAGTAACCGATGTTATTATATAAAAAAAGGAGGTAGAATTTGTCAGACAATCGCAATAAAAATACAGACAAAAATGCCGAACATATTTTGGTTTGTATATCCTCATCGCCTTCGAATACGAAAATAATACAAACGGCATCATCCATGGCAAAAGCGTTCGGCGCAATGTTTTCCGCATTGTACATAAAAACGCCATCCGCTGCATCATTGGAGTCAAAAGACAAAGAGCGATTGCTTTCCAATATACATTTTGCAGAAGAATGCGGAGCATCCGTCACTACGGTATGCGGTGACGATATTCCTTTTCAAATTGCGGAATATGCACGTCTTTCAGGCGTTACAAAAATAGTGATCGGAAGAAGCGTTGTAAACAAAAAACGTTTAGCTTTGCAGCCCACTTTGACGGAAAAACTAATATCTCTCGCCCCAAATGTCGATATACATATTATACCCGACAGCGATGCCGTTCTGCCCAAAGGAAAGGCAAAAGTCTTTGAAAAGCCGGCATTTTTCAAAATTGTAAAGGGGGTAATCGTTTCGACAATAGTGCTTTCGATTGCAACGCTTCTCGGTTATATATTCTCAAAATTCGGCTTTACCGATGCAAACATTATAACCGTTTATATGCTCGGAATTCTCATCACCGCCATATTGACCGAAAGCAAGATTTGTTGGGTGCTATCCTCTGTCGTGAGTGTATTGCTCTTTAATTTTTTGTTTACAGAACCAAGGTTTTCGCTGTTAGCGTACGGCAACGGATATCCCGTTACTTTTGTGATTATGCTCGTTGCATCTCTTGTTATAGGCGGCACGGCGGAAAAACTTAAAACGCGTGAACGTCAGTCAACTCAAACGGCATACAGAACAAAGATTTTGTTTGATGCCAATCAGTTGATTCAACAAGCGCCCGACGAAAGTGAAATATTTTGTGTTACCGCAAATCAATTGAAAAAACTGTTAAACCGAACGGTGGTTGTATTCGATGACAAATCTCAATGTCGTTGCTCGCTTCCAATAGAAAATGACACAGTCATTGTGCCGCAAGACTGCGATCAAATACTTCTGCAAGTCACCAAAAACAACGTAAAAGCAGGGAAGGGAACAAGCATTTTCTCTGAAAACGACTATACTTTTTACCCAATATGTAAAAACGGAAAAAACTATGGGGCAATAGGAGTTTTTGTCGGAAACAATCCGATTGATGCCTTTGATGAAAGCATTGTAAATTCCGTGATAGGAGAATGTGCGCTCGCTGTTGACGGAATTGTAAACGCAAAAGAACGCGAACGCGCTGCAGTTTTGGCAAAAAACGAACAATTGCGCGCAAACCTGCTACGTTCCATATCGCACGACTTGCGAACTCCGCTTACTTCCATTTCCGGGAATGCAAGCAATCTGATTTCAAACGGCAACGATATTGACGATATCACGAAAAAGCAAATCTACGAAGATATTTATGATGATTCTCTTTGGCTTATCAATCTGGTTGAGAATTTGCTTTCCGTAACGCGACTTGAAGAAGGCAGAATGAATATAAATTTAACAACCGAACTTGTCGGCGATGTAATCGATGAGGCACTGAAACATGTTCATGTGAAAAGCGAAAAACAAAAAATCACCGTCATCCAGCCCGACGACTTGCTTCTTGCTCAAATGGATGCCCGACTTATTGTGCAGGTTTTAATCAATCTTTTGGACAACGCTATTAAATACACGCCGTCCGATTCGCAAATTACGATTACGGCAAAAAGAAACGGAAGTATGGTTTGCATAAGCGTGGCGGATAACGGACTCGGAATTCCAGACGAACAAAAATCACGGGTGTTCGATATGTTTTATACGGGTGCAAATAGAATTAGCGATTGTCGCCGTAGTATCGGTTTGGGGCTTTCGTTATGCAAATCAATCATAAACGCACACGGCGGAGAAATAACGATTGCCGATAACATTCCGCACGGCGCGATATTTGCCTTTACATTGCCCGTAGGAGAGGTGGAAATTCATGAATAATTTACTGATTTTAGTTGTGGAAGACGACGCACCCGTCCGTAATCTTATCGGAACGACTTTGAAAACGCACGGTTACGATTATATTACCGCAACGAACGGAGAAAACGCCGTTATGCAAGCGTCTTCGAATAATCCGAACGTTGTTCTGCTCGATTTGGGTTTGCCGGATATAGACGGCGTGGACGTTATCAAAAAAATACGCACATGGTCGGAAATGCCGATTATAGTAATCAGCGCTCGAGCCGAAGATCAAGATAAGATTGACGCGCTCGATGCCGGGGCTGACGATTATCTGACAAAACCGTTTTCAGTACAAGAATTGCTTGCCAGAATTCGCGTCACGGAAAGAAGATTGTCCGCAATGCAATCGGCGAACAAGTCCGAGTCGGTTTTTGTGAACGGAAATCTAAAAATAGATTACGCGGCAGGGTGCGCATATTTAAGCGATGAAGAACTCCATCTTACCCCAATCGAGTATAAATTGCTTTGTTTGCTGTCGAGAAACGTCGGAAAAGTGCTTACCCACACTTTTATTACGCAAAAAATATGGGGCGCGGCATGGGAAAGCAATATTGCATCTCTGCGTGTATTTATGGCTACTTTACGCAAAAAAATCGAACCGTCTGCCGATTCGCCGCAATATATTCAAACTCACGTCGGTATTGGTTACAGAATGGTAAAAGCATAGAGATTGGTGTGTTTTTTGTACAGTTGAAAAACATCGATTATGTCGAGTGATAAATGGGGCTTGTATCTGAGCACATAAAATGGTATAATAATAAAACCGTCGATAAGGGCGGTACAAAACACCTTTTATAAGCGAAAAAAACTATGAAAGCAATAAAAGCAATATTTATCACGTTATTGGTTCTCGTGTTGATAGTCGTCGCTGCGTTTTTCGGCACGTATTTTTACGTGCGTTCCACGTACGGGATCGATCTTTTCCGCACCGCAGACCAACTCAAAACGCTAAACGAACGTGTTGACGAAAGCACGCTTTGTCCAAACGCATACGGTGACGGCGATTTTGTTGATATGAAAGATACCGTCAATGCCAAATTAGGTGGGCTTATCGTATATCAAAACGGCAAGGGATACAACGGTTATTACGTCGATTTCCAAGCACTCGCCGGCAAAACGTTGACCGGCAACGTTTCGCTCACGGAAAAGCAGGTGGGCGCAATCGCTCAAACGGTACTTTTTGCTCAAACGGGAGGGAAGTTGAAGCTGGGCGATAAGGAAGTTGCGGTATCTATCGTGCAAGTCGATTTTTCCGATTGTTCGGACAACGGCAGCGCGGACTTCAATGTCGTGGCAAAGCTCGATCTTTCGCCGTTTAAAGCGGATATGGACGGTTTCCCGTACAAATACGTCAAAAAGTATATCCCCGACACTCTTTACGTATCGTCAACCGTGCGCGTCGATAAGACTGATAAAAACGGCTTTGAATATGCCGTATCGCACAAATCGCTTACATTAAACAATCTTTCTTCCGATGACACCGCGGACTTGTTTAAAACGCTTGACACGATCCTCAAAATCGGTTCAATCGAGGATTTGAACGTCCAAATAGGTACGATTGCAACCAACGCGCTTATCGGAAACAAAGACAATGTAGGTTTTGCCTATTCTATGAGGGCAATCGGTGCGATAACGTTCGATTTTGTCGCCGCGGACGCAGACTTGTTTATCGTTAGATAAAACGCGTCAATAGGATGCCTGTTAACGATATGACAAACGGCAAAACATTGTTTCTCTAAAATAAAATATCATTGGAAAAACAACGGCATAATATCGACAACAACATATCGACAATAATAAACCGAATTCGATAAAAGAAGTCCGACCATCATCGGGCTTCTTTTATAATAAAAAACCAATCCACATGGTGCTGATTGGTAAAGTGTGGTGGATGTAACAGGGCTCGCTCAACAGCGATTGCTACCGAAGGTCAATCGCGTGCAGTGTG
>URIX01000032.1 GCA_900547975.1 uncultured Eubacteriales bacterium
TGCGCCAAAATATTTGTCAAGCCATCTTGAAAAGATGGGTGACAAGTGTTTTGCACTCGGCGCAACTAGAATTATTAATTCAAAATCGCCCCTTTCTATTGACTATTAAAATTTATCAATATATAATATCTAATTGATTACGCGTTGCGCTCTTGCGTGTGCGCGTGATGAATCAAAACACTCAAAGATATTTATTTGGAGGACTATCCGATATGAAAAAAATGACCATTGACGGCAATACCGCTGCGGCGCACATCGCATATGCTTTTTCAGACGTAGCGGCTATTTACCCTATCACTCCGTCATCACCTATGGCAGAGAACTGCGACGACTGGGCGGGGCAAGGCAGAAAGAACATTTTCGGCAACGTACTTAAAATTGCCGAAATGCAATCCGAAGCCGGCGCGGCAGGCGCAGTACACGGCTCGTTGGCGGCAGGCGCATTGACAAGCACGTTCACCGCAAGTCAAGGCTTGTTGCTTATGATCCCGAATATGTACAAGATTGCGGGCGAGTTGCTTCCTTGCGTATTCAACGTTTCCGCAAGAAGCGTTGCAGGCCACGCACTCAACATCTTCGGCGACCACTCGGACGTTATGGCGTGCCGTCAAACAGGTTTTGCTATGCTCGCTGCAAACAGTGTTCAAGAGGTTATGGACCTTACTTTGGTTTCCTACCTTTCCACGATCGAATCCAGCGTTCCCTTCCTCAACTTCTTCGACGGTTTCCGCACCTCTCACGAAGTTGACAAGATCGACGTTATCGAATACGACGAAATCAAACCTCTCGTAAACTTCAAGAAAGTGGACGAGTTCCGCGCACGCGCGCTCAACCCCGAACATCCCCATCAACAAGGTACGGCTCAAAACCCCGACATCTACTTCCAAAACAGAGAAGCAAGCAACAAGTACTACGATGCAGTTCCCGCAATCGTTCAAGCGGAAATGGACAAAGTCAGCGCGCTCACCGGAAGAAAATACAACCTCGTCGACTACTACGGCGCACCCGACGCGGACCGCGTAATCGTCATTATGGGTTCAGGTGCGGAAGCGGTTGAAGAAACCGTCGACTACCTCAACGCAAGAGGACACAAAGTCGGTCTTTTGAAAGTCAGACTTTATCGTCCGTTCCCCCAAGACGCATTCGTCAAAGCGATTCCCGAAACGGTCAAGACCATCACCGTTATGGACAGAACCAAAGAGCCGGGCGCACAAGGCGAACCTCTCTACCTCGACGTCGTGTCCGCACTCAACGAAGCAGGCGTGAAAAAAGAAGTGCTTTGCGGTCGTTACGGTCTCGGCAGCAAGGAATTCAACCCCTCTATGGTCAACGCGATTTACGAGAATATGAGCGGCGAAAAGAAAGACAGATTCACCGTCGGTATCAACGACGACGTGACCTTCCATTCTTTGAACGTCACCGAAAAGATCGACGCGTCCGACGCGAGCGCGATTTCCTGCAAGTTCTACGGTCTCGGCTCTGACGGCACCGTCGGCGCAAACAAGAACTCTATCAAAATCATCGGCGACCACACCGACAAATACGCGCAAGCATACTTCGCATACGATTCCAAGAAATCGGGCGGTATCACCATTTCGCACTTGCGTTTCAGCGACAAGCCCATCAGAAGCACTTACCTCATCGACCAAGCGGACTTCGTGGCTTGCCACAACGAATCTTACGTTCTTCGTTACGATATGCTTTCCGACCTCAAGGACGGCGGCACGTTCCTTCTCAACTCTCAATGGGAACCCGAAGAAATGGACGCGAAACTTCCTGCGGCAATGAAGAATATGATTGCCAAAAAGCACGTCAAATTCTACACTCTCGACGGTCTTAAAGTCATTCAAGAAATCGGCACGAAGAAAGGCGTCAACACCGTTATGCAAGCGGCATTCTTCAAACTCGCAAACGTCATTCCTTACGAAGACGCAGAGCGTTATATGAAAGAAATGATCAAGAAGTCCTACGGCAAGAAAGGCGACGCGGTCGTCGCAATGAACAACGCTTGCGTAGACAACGCTATCGCACACCTCAAAGAGGTCAAATATCCGCAAAGTTGGGAAACCACGACCAACGGCGCCGCGCCGCTGCCCGTACCCAACGACGAGTATTTCAAGAACTTCATCGCACCCATCACGGCGCAAGAAGGCGACAAACTTCCCGTTTCCGCATTCAACCCCAACGGCTACGTTCCCACCGGCACGACCAAGTTTGAAAAACGCGGTATCGCGGTTTCCGTTCCTATGTGGGACAAAGACAAGTGCATCCAATGCAACCGCTGCGCTCTCGTCTGCCCGCACGCAACCATTCGTCCGACCCTCGCAACCGCAGAGGAACTCGCAGACAAACCCGCAACGTTTGAAACCAAACCCGCAATCGGCGTGAAAGGCTACGAATTCCGTATGCAAGTCAGCCCCTTCGACTGCACGGGTTGCTCCAACTGCGTCGCAGTTTGCCCCGCAAAAGAAAAGGCTCTCACTATGGTTCCCCTCGACGAAGCAATCGCAAAAGAGGAAGAAAACTGGGACTATGCGGCAAGCCTCAAAGAAACCACAGCGGAACTCAAATCCGTCAACGTCAAGAACAGTCAGTTCAAGAAACCGCTCTTCGAGTTCTCGGGTGCTTGCGCAGGCTGCGGCGAAACGCCTTACGTCAAACTTATGACGCAACTTTTCGGTGACAGAATGCTCATCGCAAACGCAACGGGTTGCTCGTCCATTTACGGCGGCAGCGCACCGACTTGCCCCTACACCAAGAACGACAAGGGTCGCGGTCCCGCGTGGGCAAACTCTTTGTTTGAAGACAACGCAGAGTTCGGCTATGGTATGCACCTTGCATACGACACGCGTCGCAACGTGCTTGCAAACAACATCACCAGCCTCATCGGTCTCGACGCTATTTCCGAAGATATGAAAGCCGCTCTCAATTCTTGGCTCGAAAACAAGGAAGACGCTCAAAAGAGCGAAGAAGCGGCTGACGCTATCCTCGCACTTCTTCCCGAAGAAAAGAAGACCGCAAACGGCTTGAGCCTCGAACTTCTCGAAAGCATCGAAGCAAGAAAAGATTGCCTCATCAAGAAATCCGTTTGGATCGTCGGCGGCGACGGATGGGCATACGACATCGGTTACAACGGCGTTGACCACGTTCTCGCAAGCGGCGAAGACGTCAACATCCTCGTTCTCGACACCGAAGTTTATTCCAACACCGGCGGACAAGCGTCTAAATCCACCCCGACGGGCGCAATCGCAAAATTCGCGGCAACCGGCAAACGCACCAAGAAGAAAGACCTTGCTCTTTTGGCAATGGACTACGGCTACGTTTACGTCGCACAAGTTTCTATGGGCGCGGATATGAACCAAGTCGTCAAAGCGTTCGCAGAGGCGGAAGCATATCACGGACCGTCCATCATCATCGCATACGCACCGTGCATCAACCACGGCATCAAAGGCGGTATGGACAACTCGCAAATGGAAATGAAGAAAGCGGTTGACTGCGGTTACTGGCAACTGTTCCGTTACAACCCGACTCTCGTCGGCACGGACAAAGCACCGCTTGCAATCGACAGCAAAGAGCCTACGGACGATTATCAAGCCTTCCTTATGAACGAAACGAGATACGCTTCGCTTGCGAAGATGAATCCGGACGCGGCAAAAGTTTTGTTTGCAAAGAACGAAGAAGACGCGGCAAAGAAACGTGCGTTCTACGTGAAGAAAGCAGAGTCTTACAAGGACTAATCGCAATTTAACGAATCAAAAACCCCTCGAAAATTCGAGGGGTTTTTGCTTTTAAATTAATAATTAATAATGAATAATTAATAATTGCGGAAGGCGAAGCCTTAATCCGAAAAATTGTTCGAAGACTACTCATACACGAAATGTGCAACTTCGAAGACAAGATAAAACCGCCGTCCGCGAAGCATTACTCAAACGGCGTTGCGGTGAAAGCAACAAACAAAGTTTATTGCTTAACACTGCACTTGTTCTCGCAATCACTAACCGCGCAAGCCCTCTTTACTCTCAAAATAAGACGGGCAAGAACTTAAATCGCAATTCCGTGCGAGTGCTTGCTTGGTGAGGGCGTGCATTGTACGCAAGCGGACAAACGCTCACTTATTCAAGGCGTTCTTATACTACTACTTTGCTCTTTCGTAGTCGGAACACGAGCCGCAAGGCGGCGAACCTATGAGCACCGAACTTTCGTCACGCACCCAAAATTTCATTCGTTATTCGTAGATTCAATCAGGGACAACAGCACCCTTCTATTGTCATTAAGGACAATATAAAACATATATCCCATTTGTTTATCGACATATTTTACGTCTTTTACTTCTTCCATTTCGGTTGCGACAAGTTCTCCTATTTTTGTTAATAGTTCTTCCATTTTTACCTTTTCCTTTTTTATTATGTTAAAAACACCGCCGAAAGACGTTATTTTTACTTTTTGATTTGTGGTTTTGAATTGTTGAAACAGCAATCTTTTCCATTATTTTACTAGATATATTGTCTAGTGTCAAGACAAAATATCTAGTTGCACTACATAATACGTTTATGGACAGCAAATTTTGCAAAAACTTAAAAGCCGCTCGCACGCAAGCGGGAATGACGCAAAAGCAAGTCGCCTTGCGTTTGGGCGTCGTAGAGAGTTGCTATGCGAACTGGGAACAAGGACGCACCGAACCGAGCGTGACGGTACTTAGGAAGTTATGCGACGTCTTTTCCGTCACGGCAGACGAACTTCTGAACGGCGAACTATAATGTAAAAACGGCATTAGATGCCGTTTTTTTGTTTGTTTATTATTTTTGCGCTTCAAAATCCGATAGGAAAAGCACGTTTTCATCCGTCTGTTCGTGCGTACCCATCCTTGTAACGTAGTCAACGGTTTTGAGATAGCGGAATCCGCACTTTTGTTGCACGCGTTTGCTTTGGGTGTTCCAAACAAAGTGTCCGCACATCAAAAAGTCGCAACCTAAATCTTCAAAGCAATATTTTATCACCGCCTTGACCGCTTCGGGCATAATGCCTTTGCCCCAGTATGCTTTTGACAGCACAAAGCCTATCTCTCTGCCTTTGAGATTTGCATATTCGGGGAATGCGTTTTCATTATACTTTTCTATCCCGACAGAACCTATCGCTTTGCCTTCGAATTCTATGCAAAAAGTCTTTTTCTCTTTTATAAACAAGTCCAAAATTTCTTTGGATTTTCCGATATTTTCGTGCGGCGACCAACCTGCCATTTGTCCTACGCCGTCCACCGAGCAGTACTCGAAAAAATCTTCGAGGTCGCTTTCTTTCCACTCTCTCAAAACGAGTCTGTCCGTTTTAAGCACCACGTTTGAAATGTCTACGGTTATATTCATACAATCACCTATAAAATCAATTAGCGCATTTAGAATACGGTTTTATGCCGTTTGCGTATCGAATTACGCTTTTTTGCGATTGTTTTTTCTCATTACGTCCTCGAAGGACTTGTGCGCCTTGCTTTCAAAGAAGTTTATGAGGACGTACGCCGCAACGAACACTACGATTGCGCCGATAAGCACGCCGTACATCGCGCCCGTCGAAACCTTGTCGCCGAAGAAATAGATGTTGCAATCAACGCTGTCCTTGACCATCTCGACCGCTTCGCTCGGAAAACCTTGCGCGGACATTTCCTCGTACACGCCCCTGAGCGCGTGATTGCGCATAAGAGCCGTGCCGTACGTTCCCGGAAGCAAGGATATGAAGTTTTGAAGTCCTTTGCCGAACGAGGATATGGGCATATACGCGCCGCATATGAAGCCGTAACCTGCCGAAACTATCGTGCCGACGCCCGAAGCCTGTCCTTGCGTTTTCAAAAACACGTTTACGACGCTCGAAAGCGCGGTTCCGAAAGACGTAATCAAAAACACGTCGAGAAGCAACAGGAACACGTCGCACACCGACATATACCAGCCTTGAGTGGCAACGTACACGAGGCACGCCGCAGTCGCAACATACGTCACGATGAGCGTCGTGAGAAGCGAACCTGCAAAATATGCCGCCGCTATTGTGGACTTCTTGGCAGGCGAGATAAGAAAGTCTTTTCTCGCGCCCGAGAGTTTGTCGTTGACCATCAACAGATTCGAACAGAACGCCACCGTCACGCAACTCACCGCCAAAAGCGAGGTTATGAGTTCCGCGCCAACCATACCGTTGATAAGTTTTTCGGGAACGCCGAATCTGTCGGGAAGCGCGGAAGCAAAGGATTCTCTGTACACTTTGGCAAGGAACGTGACGTACAAAACGAGAAGGATGACAGGCGTTATCAACGACGTAAAGAACATTCCTTTATCTTTGAAAAATATCTTTATGTTTCGCTTCGTGAGCGCAAAAAAAGTTTTCATTGTGCGCCTCCTTCGAGTTTCTTGCCCGTGACGGCAAGGAATACGTCGTCCATTTTGCCCTTCGTGATTTCAAAATCCGAGAACAATTCGGGATTTGCAAGTATGAGGTCGCGAGCCTCTGACGTGTCTTTAACCGCTATTCTAACCGCATCTCTTATTTTTTCGCACGGCAAACCGAGTGCTTTTATCGCGCTCTCGTCCGCATTGTAGACCGTCACGAAGTCACCCGTATACTCGTTTTTGAGTTCGAGCGGCGTGCCTTTTGCGACGATTTTGCCGCTGTCGAGAATCACGACGTAATCGGCGTCGGCGGCTTCTTCCATATAGTGCGTTGTCAAAAACACCGTCATATTTTCGTTCTTTCTGAGCGAGGTGACGACGTTCCAGAGCGCTTTTCTCGCTTCGGGGTCGAGACCCGTTGTCGGCTCGTCAAGAATGAGTATCTTGGGCTTGTGTAAAAGCGCGCGAGCAACGTCCACCCTTCTCTTTTGTCCGCCCGACAATTTGCCGAACGTGCGGTTCATAATGTCTTTGAAGTCCAGAAGTTCGGCAAGTTCGACGATTCTGTCTTTAGCCTCTTTGCCCGTGATTCCGTAAAGACTTGCGCGCGACGTAAGATTGTCCTTTACGCTGAGTTTTTCGTCGAGAACGGTGTTTTGAAACACCACGCCGAGTTCCTTTGCGATTGCGCGCATATCCTTGTCAACGTCCTTTCCGTCGATAAAGACCTTGCCCGAATCCTTTGCGAGCATACCGCACATTATGGAAATGGTGGTGGATTTGCCCGCGCCGTTTACTCCCAAAAACGCAAACAATTCGCCCTCTTTTACGCAAAGCGACAAGTCGTTTACCGCGTGTACGTCTTGGAAACTTTTGTCCAGATGTTCTATTTCAATGATGTTTTCCATATGTTTTTCCTCAATATTCAAGCATTTTTTAGAGAAAACTTATCAGTCGAAAACGCGCGCCCGTAGGCACGCGTAACATATTATCTAACGTTTGCATTAGATGTTATTTGAGCGTAGGATATTGCCCTTCTGCGATTTTCCATTCGCCGTTTTCGCCGAAGTCGAACGCGAACTTTCCTTTGATATTCTCGCTTGACAAGAACCACTCCGACACATCGGAATTGTCTTGCGTATCTTCGTTATGCTTGAACTCGGTTTCGCCGTTCAACGTAAACTTCTTGTCTACCGCATAGTACATCGAAGCGGTGGAAAACTCCGCTTTCTTTTCGTGTTTGCCGAACATACGTCCGATGTTGTTCACACCGTCGGTGCTGTTTTCAACCACGATGTCCGTGACGGTAAAGCAGTTGGAAATCTTTTTGGCTTGATTGTTTCTGCCTGCGATTCCGCCGACATAGAGTTCGATTTTCTTGCCCTCTTGCAAGGTCGCGGTCGAAACTTTGATAGAGCCTACGCTGTATGCGAGGTTGATTGCGCTAACGCCCGTTCTGGTGCTCGAACTCGAATCGGTTTTATCGCTGAAATTGCTTCCCGCGATACCGCCGACGGCAACTATGCCGTTCTCTTTTTGCGCAACGACGTTGATGTCGATATTGCAATAGCCGTTGAGGATATAGCCCTCGTTTCTGCCTATCATACCGCCCACGCACACGATTTGAGAAATCGCGCCGCCGACTTTTGCGTTGATCTTCGCCGTTGTGCTCGTGGTTACCACTCTGCCCGTATTGTCGGCGCAAACGCCGCCGAAATAGGTTTCGTCAAGACTTTCGAGGTCGCCTACGGTGATTGCGACTTTGCTTGCCGAAATCGCGCCGCCGTTAACGCCCGCAATGCCGCCTATCTTGGCATACGATCTGCCGTTGGACGTTTGTCCGTCGTCGTGGCAATGCGCTTTTTCAAGCGTAACGGTGACAGTGTTTGCCGAAAGCGTCGCCGCAGAATTGCTGCTTCCGCACACGCCGCCGAAAGTCAAGGATTCGCAGAAGAATTTTGCGCCGAGCGTTACGGTGCAATCTCTCACCATACCCGTATCTTTGACTTGGTTGTCGCCTCTGACTTCCGCCGCGATACCGCCGAAAATCACCGCTTTCATACCGTAATCGAGCCAACTTTGCCCCGTATAATCTTCGCCGTACGCGTTTGTCGTTGCCGTGACGGTGCAATGTTCGACCTTGCCTTCGAGTACGCTTGCGACATAGCCTATGCGAACGAGGTTTGCATACTTGTTTTCAGCCTTTTTCACGACCAAACCGACGTTGTTGAACGTCAGATTCTTCACCGTACCCGAAACGTAACCGAACACGGAAGCGTCTGTCGTCGAGCCGAATTTGCCGCCGCTTATCACCGCTTGCGATGTGAGTTTGCCGTCGTCCGAATACACGCCGCCGTCAATCGTACCCGTGAACACGTGGTCGGAATCGAACAAAGGCTCGAACTCGCCCAAAGCGAAGTCAATCGACTTGAACGTGATTTCCGCTTCGAGAATTTCAGCGATTTGCTTTTTCTCGCTGTCCGTCGGGTCTTCCTTTCTGAGCAAGTCGTAGACCTCTCTGTAACTCGTGACGGAATCTATCGTGATTTGCTTCGTCCACTTGGCATAGAGACGCAAGGTTGCGGGCGTGAAATAATCGGTAAGAGCGCACGCTTGATAAAGCGTCGTGCCCGTTGTGTCGTCGGTTTTGAAAACGAAATCCTTTTGGACGACTTTCTCCTCGTCGTTTACGGTTACGCTTTGCTCATAGTACCACTTTGCAAACGTATATCCCGCTTTGCCGGCAGGAACTTTGTCCGCCGCGGCTTGGGTTATGCTCTCGGTCACGGGATAATAAACGGGGTCGCCGTAAGTTGCCGCCGAAAGCGAATCGCAATAAACGACCTCGACTTTGGGAAGCGTGGATTTGAACATCGCATACACGTCGAATTGTTCGTTTTTCTTCGTTTCC
The DNA here is from genome assembly GCA_900547975.1 of uncultured Eubacteriales bacterium. Lineage (GTDB taxonomy): Bacteria > Bacillota > Clostridia > Christensenellales > CAG-917 > CAG-475. The sequence goes on from URIX01000032.1 coordinate 9,277, forward strand.
TTGTCTATTTTGAGCGCGAGCGTCCACTTGTTTTCGAGTTTCACCGCCGCGTCCGAGGAAGTTGCGAATTTCGTAAGTCTGACGGGCTTGTTTTCGTTGTCGAAATAGAACCAGAACAAAAACTCGTCCCCTTCCTTTTCGGTTTTGGGGCAATCGAGGTTGTCGGCGTCGTTGTAGGTCACGATAAGTTTGGAATCCGCGCCGAGACTTGCTTGGTTGTCGCTGTCGATAACCGAATAGGTGTATTTTCCGTCCGCATCCTTTTGTGCGACGAGTTTCTTGTCGACGTGCGGCGTAAGTTCGTAGGTATTGTTCGTGTAAAGTGCCGTAATGGTCGTATTTTTGGTTATGGGCGTTTGACCGAAGATAAACTCGTCCGTACCATTTGCCGACCAGTATTTGAAAGTGTAACCCGTCTTTATCGGCACTACGTCGGAACCGTCCTTGTTTTTGGGACGGGAGACGGACGCACCCGAAAGCACGTCTTTTATGACGTTGTCGGTAAGTTTGAAGTCGTTGCTGTCAACGTTGAACGTGACGGTATACTTCGCTTGTTCGTACTGATTGTGATCGTCGTTGCCGTCGTCATCGGGCGGCGTTGTGGGATTGCACGCGATCAACGCCGCACACAAGAGCGCGGCAACGAGTACGATGCAAATTGTCATTAGCGTTTTTTTCATAATCACCTTGCGTGCGCAGGTGCGCACAATCGTAGTATGAATAAATTTTATGAATCTATTATACACACGGGGCGCGCATATTTCAACTTTATTTTGTCTTGCGCGCGCTTTTAACCGTTCTATGCTTTATTGTTGGAATTTCGTGACGTACTCGTCTATGAGCGAGCGGACGTCGGTTTTGTCCGAACCGAGAAAATCTTTAAGTTCGAAAATCACGGCCGAATCGTTGACGGACGCATTCGCCGCATAGGGCGAAAACATATCTTTCACAACGTTTGCAAAGTCGGCGGAAACGTCTTTTCCGAGCACGCAAATCGTGATTCTATCGCCCTCTTTTTGCTTGTACACGTCATTTATCGCGCTTTTGAGCGAATACCCTCTCTTTTGAAGATTTTGCGCGATAACGGTTTGATTTTGCCTTTCTTTGACGAAAACGGAAACGGTTTCGTAATTCTCGACAACGATGCCGTACACGACGATTTCGCCGTTCGATTCCGTCTTTACATTGACGTAGCACACCGCCACTTCGTCATTTGCTCCGTCGGGAATCATTGCGATTGCAAACGTCGCAAGCACCGCCGTCACCAAAAGAAGCATAACGCACCAAAGCAGTCTTACCGCAGTATGCTTGTCGAAGGCTTTGAGCGGCGTTTGTCCGTCGAGCAGTTTGTTTATCGGTGCTTTTTTCGCTCTCTGCAAAACGTCGGGGATGGTTTGAGAATTATTTTCGCTTTTTAGTTTCCCTTCGATATCTTTAATTCTCATATTCATCCTCCTTTTGCAGTTCTTTTTTGAGTTTTGCAAGAGCGTTGTTGTACGCCCATACCACCGAGCCGACGGGCCTTCCCGTCATTTCCGCAATTTCTCGGTGCTTGAATCCCGATATTGCGTGCAGAGTTACGATTTCTCGTTCCTCGTCGCCCAGAACCTTGTTCATAGCGCCGGTCACGGGCGAGAGTTCCTCGTCAATCGAGTACGTGCCGTACTTGGCGTCGTCCTCGAACGATTCCGTAGCCCGCTCGCGCTTTGTCCGATTCAACTCGTTTATCGTGGCGTTTTTGGCGATTGTGTACAGCCAAGCGTACGCGTTCGACCCCGCCCTGTAATTTGATATGGTGGTTCTCAAACGGATGTACGCCGTCTGCATCATATCTTCGGCGGTCTGGTAATTTCGGCATATCGACATAATGAACGCAAAAAGGCCGCGTTTGGTATCGTTGTAGATTTGCTCAAACGCGCTTTCGTCGCCTCGTTGCAGGCGCAACATCAATTTGTCGAGTTCCTGCTTGGTCATATTTTTATTTTAGCATAAGCGCAAAAATATAACAACTTATAATTATTTTTCGCAATTTTTGTTCGATTTGCCCGATTTTGCGGATTTTTGAGGAAAAATTTACGTTTCTTTAAGAAAAATTAATTGCTTCTTAACGTTTTGAGTATATTATCTATATTGTAAAGGTATATCCGCACCGTATGCGCGAGAATATGCGCTCCGTATGCGCGCGGATTTCCCAAAACGAACTTTTCGAGGTTGCTATGCGCAAGAGAATCACGCAAACGATATGTTTGGCGTTATGCCTTTTGACAACCGTCTTGTCGGCGGTCGTTCTCATTGCGTGCAATTCCGTCTACACCAACACACCCGACACCCCCGAGCCGCAAAAAGCAACGTCTTTCGTTTGCGTGGACGTCAATCCGTCCGTTGAACTCGTGCTTGACCAAAACAACGTGGTTATGAGCGCGTGCGGCGCAAACACGGACGGCAAAGCCCTGCTATTCGAGGAAGACGGCATAGTCGGCGCGGACCTCGACGTCGCAATAGGCAACATCGCCGCCCTGTCCGTCAAATACGGCTATATTTCGGACGGCGCAAACGTGTCCGTCGAAGTGACTTCCACTGCGGAAAACAACGATATTTTCGAGAAGATAAGCGCAAAATTCACTTCCGCGATAAAAAACGCGAATCCGTCGCTCACGATTTCGATTTCGGATTCTTGCGACTTCGTGCTTCAATCCGAACTCGACGCGCTTAAATCCGAAAATTCCGACAATCTAACCATTCAGAACCTCGACGTCGCAACCTATCGTCTCGTGAAAAGAGCGCAACAAAACGGCGTATCCGTCGAGGATTCCCTCTCTTTGCCCCTCGACAAACTCATTGCCGAAGCAAACGACTTTCAATCGGACTTGAACCAAAAATTCGACGACGAATACCAACTTGCCATAAACCGCGCGCAATACGTCTTTAACAGCGCAAAACAAACGGTTGAAAACGGCGTATACGCTCGCTATTTCGTGCAAAAACTGTTGGATACGGCAACGCCCAATCCGCGTGGAGCAATCGATGTTGCGGGACAAGCGCTCAATGCCGCAAAATACGCCGCTTCGAGCGCAAGCAAACTCTCGCTTGAATTTTATCTCGCTTGCTCGGATTATTTCGATCAAAACCCCGTATACGAACTCACGCAAGAGCAACTTGGCAATATTTCTTGCTTGCTCGGCACTCGCGCGGAGGACTTCAAGACCAAGTATTCCACTAAAAACGGCACGATTAGATTCACCAAAACAGAGTTGGACTCTTTCGTGAATACGGTGTACCGCTCGGACGAAAGCGCACGCGCGGATATTCAATCCTCATACGGCAACGCCGTCGAATACCTCTTGCAATTCGCACAAGAGGACGAAACGGACTTGTCCGTCGCAAAGGAAGCAACTAAACACGTAGCGACTTATATCAAATCCGCCCTTTCTCTCGCGGATAGCGTTATGTCGTCGTTGCCGTTTGTCAAATTCGACGTAGATTCCATTCTTGCCGCCTGCATACCGAGCGACGTCGATTATGAAAGCAGAAAATCCGTCGAAAGCGCAATCGAACGCCTCGAAGCGCAAGCCTCGCAAGCCAAAGAGCAAATGAAAGTCACCAAAGAAGACGAAGCCGCAATACGAACGATGCTTGCTCAATCGGAATTCGCAAAAGCCATCGACTCGGCTCGCACCGCCCTGAACGAAGCCCTTTACAAAGCCAAATCCGACGCCCGCGCCCTTCTTCTATCACTGAAATCCGCCCGCCTCGCGTAAATGCGGAACGAAAAATAAACGCAACAATAACTTATAATTTCAAAATATCGTCAGCGGAACAATCAAGAAATGCGCATATCTTTGCAAATGTAACGAGAGAAGGCATAATTCGTCCTGAAAGATATTGCGATACCGTCGGCTTCGATACGCCTATTGCTTTTGCAAGATCACTTTTCGACTTCCCCGACAATTCTATTTCTTCTTTCAACCTTTTGCTAATTTTCGTTTCGAGTTCGTCCATTTTTCACCTAATAATATGACTTAATTCGTATCATATTATTAGGCGATACTTAATTTTTATCTTGACAATTAGGCAACACCTAACTACAATATATAATATCATCTTTTAGGAACGCCGCATATGAACGAAATCAGAAAAAATCGTGAAGAAGAAATCATAATCGTACACGCTAAATGCAAAATGCCCGTTGTGCTTGTTGTTGAGTACATTGCTTTTATGTTTGTTTGTGTTTTAGCAATTATTCTAGGTGGATTAAAAAACGATGCGGCCTATGGTTCTGCACTACTTGCATTAGGAATCGGTTGGTTGTGCGCTGACATCTTTTTATTTCTATCACGCATCTATTCAATTAAGCGGAACACTTGTACCGTAACAAATAAACGCATTTATGGCGTTAAAGCACTATTTTTCTCTAAAACAAGTTTTAGTTACCGCCTCGACGTGATAGATAATGTCGAAATCAAAAATGATTTAGGATTAAAGAAATTAGTTATTTATTTTTCGCAAGGGAAAGACGCTCAACCGCAAAAGCGAAATGGCAATATCGTAAATGATACTTTCACGCTTGACTGTATTGACAATAATGATGAAGTCTATAACGCTATTTCAAAAATGATAAACGACGTTAAAACAGACAAGGATTTACACACCGACATCGAAATGGCGAAAGTCGGCGCACAGGAAAAGCAGGCTTCCGCATTTGAAAAAATTGCGATTAATTTAAGCAATACCCCGTCCGACGATTCTCGCCATCAAAAAGCCACTACCCTTGATTATATAGCCGAACTAAAAGGACTTAAAGAACTGCTAGACAGCGGCGTTATAACACGGCAAGAGTTTGATGAGAAAAAAGAGCAGTTGCTAAAACAATAACATACCCAACATAAAACCATAAGTCAACAATGATATCTGCGGATAGTTTTAATTTGAAAAGAGAGAGGCGTTTGCCTCTCTCTTTTTAGGTTTTTCGGGATTCTATTCACTTCAACGCTCTGAAATACACGATTTTCGTGTCTTGTGCAAACGGTTCGGCAAGGTCGGGATTCTGTGCCAAAATGTCTTCGGGCATTGCGGACAGAGCCGAGCATACGTCAAGCATAGTGTCGGACGGCGAGGCGACGTACACGGACAATGCGGACGTGTTTTGCGCGCGTTCCGCGCCGACTTCCACCGCCGAGATATACGACGCTTCAAGCGGCGAGAATCCACAGGCCGCGATTGCAACGTCAAACGTGATGTCAAACTCGCGCTCTCTGCGCACAACCGCGTCTATGCGCTGAATCTTGCAATCTACGCGCACTTCTTTCGAGAACGGGATTTCGCTTGCCGCCGAGATTGCAAACGGAAGTTCCGCTCGCACGGAATTAAAGCCGTTTTCGTCGCGATAGATTATATCCGTATTTGCAACGCCCTCGACGATGAGGCTGTTTTCGTCGTTGACGTATGCGCGAGTCGTATAGCACCTTGCATACGGCAGAGCGCACACTTCGATTGCCGCGGGTTTGTTGTCCGAAAGCGTTGCGCTTCCGCCCACGCCCTTGACGAAATAACCGCAGCCGTCAAAGCAGGTGTATTTTGCGGTTTTGCGTTCGATTTCCGTTTGGTTGGACAGCATAAACAGGTCTGACACGATTTCGGTTTTCGAACATCTATACGCTTGAACCTTGATTTGAATCTCGCCTTCCACGCGAATCGTATTGTCATCCGTCACGCCTTGAAGCACGATTTTGGACGATTTCAAAGCGGTGTAAAGTTTGATTGCGTCGCCCTCTTTAACGCCGTCGAGATTGAATTCTTCTTCGAGCGGAATTTCAAAAGTGTGTTGCTTGATTTCGCCGCCCTCGACGTAGGTCACGACCGAATACACCGCAAGTTTTGCGGTTGCACCGCCTTCCGTCGCAATGGATTGACGAGTCACGACCGTTGAAGAAAGTCCGAGCACGGATTCGATTTCGCCGCCCACGTTCTTTTCGTCGTCAAAGGGAACGACCACCGATTTTTGCGCGATAAAGGACGGAACGTAAATCTCTTGCTTTTGAACGTAGCAATCGTCCGCATTGACAAGCACTTCGATTTCGTCGCGTTTGATTGTCGATACGTTGACCTCGAGCACCGCCGTCAGCGTGAGCGTATCCCCCGCTTCCACGTCGGATTCGGATATAACGATGTCGCACCACGCGCTGTCGCCCTCGACGAACTCGCCGTCCACTCTCGCCGTAAAATCGGCGTTGTAATCCACGCCCTTCGGCGTTCCGTCTTTATCCAGGTACGCAAGGCGGAAATTCACTCTGCCGCCCACTTGCGCATATTCGTCCTGCGCGTCGACGCTCGTCGCTCGCGCGTCCACCGCCAAAGACAATACCTTTGCAATGTTGCTCATATCCACGTCCGTCGGCGAAAACTCGACAACTCGCTCGGATGTCGGCGCAACGTAAAATTTGCTGGCACTTATTTTTTCAAAATCGAACATAGCATTCCTCCGTTTCACCAAAAACATATTCAAACTTCTTTGCGTTTATGCGAATAAAATTTGAATTTTCGGCAACAATCGGTGTATGAGAGAAATAGGACAATCCATCGTAGAGGCAAAAGCCCGCGTGCAAAAAATAGTCGGTATACCCGTACTTGTCAAAATCAACGGCGGCAGAGGCAAATCCTCGCTCTATCACGGCAAAGTGACCGCGCTGTTTCCCTCGATATTCACCGTCGAACTCGAAGGCGGCGAAAAACGCACCTTTTCATACAGCGACGTCCACACGAAAAACGTGCTGTTTTTGAAAAACAAGGAAACCGACTGACGGTTAATCCGTGACGAATAATCAATAACCACGCTTTCCGGATTATCCCGTATCGTTTTGGAGTCGTATGCAAAACAAATACGGCACCTCATCTTGCAACCGGTATTCGATTCGGGTGAGGGTTAAACCCTCCCGAAATTATTAATTATTCATTATTCATTATTAATTTCCTAATATGTTCCTCATAATACTCCCCTTATCACGACAAACGACCGCCCAATCGGACGGCCGTTTGTCGTTTTTATCTACCGAATATTTGTGTGTCGTGTGTTTTTTGAAAAAATATCAGCCGCCGCAAGATAGTTGCTTGCGCAATTTGTCAAGTTATTTAACTATGATTTCGCAATCGTTTTTTCCTACACTATATGTTGTGGTGCAGACGTTACGAACACGATTTTCGGCAAAAATATTTGAGCGTGTTAGAATGCGGATTGCGTTTTTACATATGCGGTTACATACCCCGAAACCACCATTTTCGATACACGAAAAGTAGAATTTGCAATTTTCGGCATTTTGCGACAAAAACACAATATGTAGTGTTTCGCAAAAAAGTTTCACGCTTTATTTTGTGATTTGTCCTTGACATATTACGCGTGCTTGCTATAATAAAGAGGCACATTTTCCAAGGGGGTTCAATAGATATGTTGAACATCAAAAAGAGAGACGGAAGTATAGTTCCATTCAATCTAAACAAAATTAAGGTCGCAATCGAAAAAGCGTTCACTGCGGTGAACAAGAGTTTCAGCGACGACATCATCGATATGCTTGCGCTCAGAGTCACCGCAACCTTCAACGATAAGGTCAAGGGCGACGTGGTCAGCGTCGAGGACATTCAGGACTCTGTCGAAGTCGTCCTCATTCAATCGGGTTACGTCGAAGTGGCAAAAGCGTACATTCTTTACAGAAAACAACACGAGAAACTTCGCGAGATGAATTCCACTATGCTCGACTACAAGAACACGGTGAACAATTATCTCAAAATCAACGACTGGCGCGTCAAGGAAAACTCGACGGTGACGTATTCCGTCGGCGGACTTATCCTTTCCAACTCGGGCGCGGTTACGGCAAACTACTGGCTCAGCGAAATCTACGACGAAGAAATCGCAAAGGCACACCGCGAAGCGCAAATCCACATTCACGATTTGTCCATGCTCACGGGCTACTGCGCAGGCTGGTCGCTCAAACAACTCATCAAAGAAGGTCTCGGCGGAATCCCCGGCAAAATCACGTCGTCGCCGGCAAGCCACCTTTCCACCCTCTGCAACCAGATGGTCAACTTCCTCGGCATTATGCAAAACGAATGGGCGGGTGCGCAAGCGTTCAGTTCTTTCGACACATATCTTGCGCCGTTCGTCAAGGTTGACAACCTCTCGTACAAAGAGGTCAAGCAATGCGTCCAATCCTTCATATACGGCGTAAACACTCCCTCTCGTTGGGGTACGCAAGCGCCGTTCACCAACATCACGCTCGACTGGGTCGTCCCCAACGACTTGGCGGAACTTCCCGCAATCGTCGGCGGCAAAGAGATGGACTTCAAGTATAAGGATTGCGTCAAGGAAATGGCAATGGTCAACAAGGCGTTTATCGAGATTATGATCGAGGGCGACGCCAACGGCAGAGGCTTCCAATATCCTATCCCGACCTACTCTATCACGAAAGATTTCGACTGGTCGAACACCGAAAACAACCGCTTGTTGTTCACGATGACCGCAAAATACGGCACGCCGTACTTCTCAAACTACATCAACAGCGATATGGAACCGAGCGACGTGCGCAGTATGTGCTGCCGCTTGCGTCTCGACCTTCGCGAACTTCGCAAGAAATCGGGCGGATTCTTCGGAAGCGGCGAATCCACGGGTTCTATCGGCGTCGTAACCATCAATATGCCGCGTATCGCGTACGTGAGCAAAACGGAAGACGAATTCTTCAAGGAACTCGAACGCCTTATGAACGTGTCCGCTCGCTCGCTCAAAATCAAGAGAAACGTCATCACCAAACTTCTCGACGAAGGACTTTATCCCTACACCAAGAGATACCTCGGCACGTTCGGCAACCACTTCTCGACAATCGGTCTTGTGGGTATGAACGAGGCTTGCCTCAACGCAAACTGGGTCGGCAAGGATATGACTCACAAGGAAGCGCAGGAATTCACCAAGAAAGTGCTCAACTTTATGCGTGAAAAACTCAGCGACTATCAAGAGCAATACGGCGATTTGTACAACCTCGAAGCAACGCCCGCGGAATCCACTTCCTACCGCCTTGCAAAACACGACAGAGAAAGATATCCCGACATCATTTGCGCAAGCAATATGGACAACGTGCCCTACTACACCAACAGTTCGCACCTTCCCGTCGGCTACACGAGCGACATCTTCTCTGCGCTCGACATTCAAGACGAATTGCAAACTCTCTACACGTCGGGTACGGTATTCCACGCCTTCCTCGGTCAACGCCTCGACAGTTGGCAAGCGGCGGCGAATCTCGTAAGAAAGATTGCGGAAAACTACAAACTTCCCTACTACACGCTCTCGCCGACATATTCCATCTGCCAAGAACACGGCTATCTCGAAGGCGAGCAATACACCTGCCCCATTTGCGGCAAGAAGACGGAAGTTTACAGCCGTATCACGGGTTATTATCGCCCCGTCCAAAACTGGAACGACGGCAAACGCGCGGAGTTCAAAGAGCGTAAAGTTTACGACATCGCAACCTCGCAATATCACGGCAAACACGTCGAGGAATTCGTGTGCGACGACCAAGCAACGGGCGAAGTCAAACCGATTAAAAAATCCGAAGCGACCGAGCAATGCGCTTGCGCGCAAAAAGGCGGCGACGAAGGTCTTTTGATCTTCACCACGAAGACCTGCCCCAACTGCAAAATGGCAAAGGCAATGCTCGACAAAGCAGGTATCGCATACACGGTTATCGACGCAGAGGACAACAAAGATCAAACGCTCGCGTTCGGTGTCAAGAAAGCCCCCACGCTTCTCGTTCCCAACGGAAACGGCTACGACGTTTACGACAACGCAAGCAAGATCAAAGGCTATATCGAATCGAGAAAATAAGAAATAAACGATAGCGGTATGGCAACGGCCATACCGCTTTTCTTTTTGAAAAAGCAAGAGGTAATTATGGACAAATTTGACATAATCGTCGTAGGCGCAGGCCCTGCGGGTATGACCGCCGCGCTCAATTGTCTCAGAGCGGGCAAAAGCGTTTTGGTGCTTGAAAGCGACAGTTTCGGCGGACAAATCGCATACTCGCCGAGAGTGGAAAACTTCCCTTCTTATCAAAAGATTTCGGGTTCGGAACTTATGGACAAACTCTATGAGCAAATATCCGAATGGGGTGCGCAAATCGAACTTGAAAAAGCACAATCGATAGTTAAAACGCCGTTTGGGTTTGAATTAACCACCGATTACAACAAATACGAGTGCAAATCCGTCATTCTCGCAACGGGCGTCAAACCCCGCAAAATCGGAGTTGAAAGAGAGGACGAACTCGTCGGTAGCGGCGTCAGTTACTGCGCGCTTTGCGACGGTGCGTTCTATTCGGGCGAAGACGTTTGCGTGATAGGCGACGCCAACACCGCTCTTCAATACGCGCTCGTTTTGAGCGGATATTGCAAGAGCGTGCATATCTGCACTTTGTTTGACAAATTCTTCGGCGACAAGGCTCTTTTGGACCTCGTGCTTGCTCGCCCCAACGTCAAATACACGCACAACCTCTCGTTGAAAGAGTTTATCGGACAAGACGAACTCAGCGCGCTTCGCTTTGAAAACACCCTAACACACGAGGACGTAACCGTCGAGGCAAAATGTGCTTTTATCTGCATAGGTCAAGTGCCCAACAACACCGCTTTTGCAAACATCGTCGAACTCGACAAAGCGGGCTATATCGTTGCGGACGAAAACTGCACGACGTCTTGCGAGGGTATATTCGTTGCCGGCGATTGCAGAACAAAGAAAATCCGACAACTCGTTACGGCAGCGTCGGACGGTTCGATTGCGGCGTTCAACGCCTGCGCGTACGTTGACAAAGTGAACGGATAAAACAAAAAGAACGACGCGGACGCTTCCGCGTTTTTCTTTTTCGGCCCAAAACATTTCGATTGGCAAATCTAAATATTATGACAATTCTTATAGACGTTGACAACACCCTACTCGATTTCGATAAGTGCGCAAACGAAAGCATAAAAAACGCTTGCGCTCGTTTCGGCATAGACAAAGCAAACGAAATTTGCGAGATATTCCACCCTTTCAACCTGTCGCTTTGGCAACAACTCGAACGCGGCGAATTGACGATGGAAAAACTGCTGGAAACGAGGTTCAATTCCCTCTTTGAAAGAGTCGGCGTAAAGGCGGACGGAATAGCGTTTGAAACCGCTTTTCACGAAGGACTTGCCGAAAGTGCGGTTGCGGTTGACGGCGCAAAAGAAGTGCTCGAATACCTTGCCTCGAAATACGACGTATACGTCGCAAGCAACGCCCCTCTCTCACAGCAAACCAAGCGATTGAAAAAGGCGGGATTCGATGAATATATAAAGGGATATTTCGTGTCCGCAGAGATAGGCTATCTAAAACCCAACAAAGAATTTTTCGACGCGTGCTTTGCAAAACTCGACGAAAAACCTCAAGACGTCTATATGATAGGCGACTCGCTGACCGCCGACATAAACGGCGCGCGCAACTACGGCATAAACACGATTTGGTTTGACAAATACCGCACGGAAAAGCAAGCCGATTGCGACTACACCGTCACCGACTTGTTCCAAATAAGAAATATCTTGTAATTTTTTAGATTTAATTAAATTTTCTTTTTATATTGATAGTTAACATAACAAAGACTCGGAGTTGTGAAACTTCGAGTCTTTTGTCATTTGCAGGCATCCTCATTAATTTGATTGATTTATATAACCCCTAATGGGGACACCTCTTTAGCGGTCTTTTTCACAGTTTGCTGTCAATCAAGGAGAGCAAAATCTTTCTTCCGTCGGTGAGATTTATATAAAACATATAACCCATCTCTTTGTCAACATATTCCACATCTTTAACCTCGGCGATTTCCATCGATATTAACTCTCCGATTTTCGTCAACAGTTCTTCCATAGGGCGTTCTCCTTTGTTTTGATAAGTTTATTATATGACCCCATTTGTACAAATTCAAGTCTTTGAGGACAAATGGGGGCATACTATTTTTGTAGAAAAATGTAGGAGTTTGTCGCAAAATGTCGGAAAATGACGAAAAATTGACTGAGTGTTTCGCGGAGCGACTTTGCGACCTTATGCAAGAAAACAAAACCGACGTCGGTCGTCTTTCTCGCAATTTGAACCTCAACACCTCTGCCGTGTACAAGTGGCTTAGAAAAGTATCTTTGCCCAATTTTGAAAACGCAATCGTGCTTTCGGACGGCTTCGGCTGTTCGCTCGACTATCTTTTCGGACTCAAAGAACTGGACGTACAGTACACGCCGCACTCGCCCCTTTCGTCCTTTAGCGAACATTTTGAAAAAATCCTTTGCGAAAAGAAAATCACCGAGTACCGCCTCGTCAGACAGACGGGCATATCACGCAGCAAAATCGCATCTTGGCGAAAAGGCGTGAGTTTGCCGAGCATTCCGAGCCTTGTTTCGGTTGCCACCGCCCTCGATTTGACCCTCGACGCACTCGTTGGCAGAGATTGACGTTTAATCGTTATCCCGATTATTTTACTTTCAACGTATATCTTGTACAGAATATGTACATTTTTACTTATCATAGTACACAATTTGTACAATGTCAAGTATGAAACATCAAATTGGCGAAAATTTGAAACTATTGCGCAAAAGCGCAAATTTAACGCAACAGCAAGTTGCAGATGCATTGCACATATCTCGGGTAAATTACACGAGATACGAAACGAACGCAGTCAATCCCGATTTTGACACGTTGATAGCCCTCGCCGACTTTTTCGACGTAACGTTGGATTCGCTATTTAATAGAGATTGAAAAATTTAATTTACACATTCCGTTAATAAGCGCTCCCTAAAATCTTTATTTCCTCAATAGAAGTACTCGTCGTTCACGTTTAATTATAACTTCCCCCTTCCTCACGTGTTTCCCCTACCGCCGTTCCCCCTCTGCATTCTTTGA
>URIX01000033.1 GCA_900547975.1 uncultured Eubacteriales bacterium
GTGCTGTATTCGTTTGAAGACGAGGACGGATACACTTTTGCCGCGTTGTCGAGCTTGTACCACTCGGTCGGATCAAAAATGCTCTCTTTCTTCTTGCTCTTCACCGTGCCTTCCACAAGAGAATCGTATTGAACGCCAAAATACCTTGAAATCGCTTCCAAAGTCTTTTGGTCCACGTCTTCTCCGTCTTCGGCTTTTTGTATCTCGTCAACGTCGAGCGACAAGCGTTTTGCAAGCTCGTCAACCGTGAGATTCTTGTCTTCTCTGAGTCGTTTTATAGATTTTGAATATTCCATATTTTGTTTTCCGTCAAAAATTAATTTTGCATTGTGCAAATACTTATTGATACAAAAAGATAACATAATGCATTTATTAGGACACTATCTTAGCATGTACAAGTGCTTCCGTCAAACGATTTGCCTTCGCCATCCCGTTTTTATACTTTTATTAAAAGCCGTCCGACGAAAATGAATCGGCGGAACTGTCGATTTTCTCTATACGCAAAAAGCACCCAAACAGGTGCTTTTCGTTATTCTATCGCGATATTTTCTGATTTTCAATATTTTCAAGCCAAACGCAACTCGTCGCAAAAAAGCGCGACTTTTACGTCTTGAAAATCACAATCTCGAAGCGATTGCTTGCAAAAACTCTTTTGAATTAAGCGGCTGTGCTTCTACGCCGTCGAGGCGGAAAATTCCCACGAGGTCTTTTGTCATTTCCCCGCTTTCAATCGTGTCAATCGTCGCTTTTTCAAGACGATTGGCAAACGCCACGAGTTCTGCGTTGCCGTCGAGTTCCCCTCTCTTTTTGAGTGCGCCCGTCCAAGCAAAGAGCGTTGCAACCGAGTTCGTGGAAGTTTCTTCCCCTGCCTGATACTTTCTGAAATGCCTTGTGACAGTACCGTGCGCCGCTTCGTACTCGAATGCGCCGCTCGGCGAAACCAGCACGGAAGTCATCATTGCAAGCGAACCGAACGCCGTCGCCACCATATCGCTCATAACGTCTCCGTCGTAGTTCTTCAACGCCCAGATATAGCCGCCGTGCGAGCGCATAACTCTTGCCACGGCGTCGTCGATGAGCGTGTAAAAATACTCGATTCCGCAAGCCTCGAACGCCTCTTTGTACTCGGTATCGTAAATCTCTTGGAAGATATCCTTGAATCTATGGTCGTACACTTTGGAAATGGTGTCTTTGGTGCTGAACCAAAGATCTTGTTTTTGCGAAAGCGCGTACGAAAAACAACTTTTTGCAAAACTTCTTATGCTCTTGTCGGTGTTGTGTTGCGCTTGCAATATTCCGTCTTCGCCGCAAAAATCGAACACGGTCTTTTCTTCCCCGTCGCAGCAAAGAGTGGCTTTTCCGCCGTGCGCCTTTATCTCGACTGCCTTGTATACGTCACCGTATGCGTGTCTTGCAATGACGATAGGCTTCGTCCAACCGGGAACGAGCGGCGTAATGCCCCTGACGAGCACGGGCGCGCGGAACACCGTTCCGTCCATCATTGCGCGAATGGTCGCGTTGGGGCTCGGGTACATACGCTTCAAGCCGAATTCTTCCACGCGTTGAGCGTTCGGCGTAATGGTTGCACACTTAACGCCCACACCGTACTTCAAGCACGCTTTTGCGGCTTCTACCGTCACTTTGTCGTCGGTTGCGTCGCGGTTTTGAATGGATAAATCGTAATATTCCGTCTTCAAATCGACATACGGGCAGATAAGAATATCTTTCACCCATTGCCAAAGCACGCGAGTCATCTCGTCGCCGTCGATTTCCACAAGCGGCGTAGTCATCTTGATTTTGTCCATATCGCACCTCAAAATGAATTTTTATGCAAGTATTTTAGCATAAAAACGCCGTCGCCGCAAGCGGAAAACTCACCGAAAAATCATACAAAACCGCCTATTTGACAAGTTTCGAGCCGCCCGTGAAGTTTTTGAGCACGTCGGATTTGAAAACGCTCGGTTTTATCGACTTGGCTTTTCTCGAAATCGCGTCTTCGATTATATCGGTAATCAGGTTTTGGAAACTCACACCGACGCCTTTGAACAGATAGAACGCCATAGACCCCGGGATTGTGTTTATCTCGTTGACGTACACCTTGTTTCGCTTCGTATCCACGAGATAATCCACCCTCACGACGCCCGAAAGTCCGAGTTCTTCGTAAAGCCGTTTCGTATTTGCTTTCACGATAAGTTCCAAAGACCCGATTTTTGCAGGCACAATATGCTCGCACGCGCTCATTTTTCCGCCCGAATACTTGTCCGAAAACGTGAGAAAATCGCTTGCGCAGCACGGCTGTTCGGTGTCGGAAATCACGATTTGACCGTCTTTCGAATATGCGGCGCAGTTGACCTCGACAAAATCGTCGAGTTTGTGTTCGACGACGATTTTTCTGTCGAATTTCGCCGCAACTTGCAAAGCAAAATCGAGTTCATCCCGACATTTTGCAACTTCTATGCCGATACTGCTTCCCTGACACGCCGGCTTTACGATAACGGGATAATCTATGAGTTCCTCTATGCGCGAAATCGTCTTGTCCTTGTCGCTTTCAAATTCGTCCTTAGATACGACTTCGTACGGAAGAACGTTCAAGAGCAGACTTTCAAACAACCTCTTTGACATCGCTTTGTCCATACAGCAAGCGGAAGCGAGAGTATTCGAGCAGGTCACGGCAACGGAATTGAACTCGAACAACGCTTGCAGTATGCCGTTTTCGCCCTCGCCGCCGTGACAGCAAAAAAGCGCGACGTCGGGTTTGAACGCCTTTTGCAGTTTGTTTTTCTTGAGAGTGTAAAACTCACCTTTTATCAAAAACGCTTTCTTGTGAGCAAGAGGGTCGAAGGGCGCAAAAGATTTTATCGAGTCGAGTTTGCCAATATAAAAATCCCCTTCATACGCAAATATAGGTTCGACGTCATATCTCGATTTGTCGATATTGTTAAAAGTTTGCATTGCGGTTATGACGGAAATATCTCTTTCAAACGACCGTGCGCCGAACACGAGCGCGACTTTCTTTTTCATACTTTTTCACCTCGCAAAAATTTGTCCTTCCATAATATGACTCGCCCCGAACGAAAGTGAAAAACGCCGCAATTTTTGCGGCGCATATTCGATTTTCATCAAAAACGACATTTGGAGGCAATCATACATTTTGTATGTTATATTTACAAAAGTATTCTATTAAACCGACATATTTAGAACAAACAGTTATCGATTTTGCGTTTTTTAATAGTACTTTTGCACAAAATGCCCTATTTCAAATCCTCGTATATGTCGGGCAAGTCGTTGAGAATCAAAAGCGTGTCGCCGAGTTTAAGCGTGTTTACGAAGTCCTTTTCGCAAGCGGCAAGAGAGTCGTATCTCTTGATTTCGCCGCCGAATTTACTCTCTTTGAGCGCACGCAAAATGGATTCGGTGCGCTCGCCCCCGATGAGCAAAACAACGTCGGCAACGTCTGCGATTCGTTTGCCGAGCAAGCGGTTTTCTTCGACTTCCCTGCTTCCCAATTCCACGAGTCCGGGCGTCACGACAACCTTTCTCGTATTGAACATCGCAAGGGTCATAAGTGCAAATTTCGCGCCGTCGGGATTCGAGTTGAAACTGTCGTCGATAACGTTCACGCCGTTACCCTTGATGAGTTGTTGACGATGAGCGACGGGTTCGAGATTTTCGATTGCGTTCAGAATGAACGGCATTTCTACGCCGAGTTTGTACGCCATTGCGACGGCGAGCATAATGTTCTGCACGTTGTGGATTCCAAGAATTTTAGTGCGAGCACGAAAAACGTCATCCCCTATCACGATGTTAAACTCGCTTCCGTTTTCGCTCACGCAAATATCGGTTGCATAAATATCCGCGTTTTCGTCGATTCCTGCATAAATGGTTTCGGGTATGATTTTCTTTGAAAGAAGCACGCTTTCGGTTATGTTTTTAAGTTCGGAATTTATCACGCACACGCCGTCGCCCACGTCGAGAATACGGCATTTTTCGCGCCTGATATTCTCTTGCGTTTTGAAAGTTTTTAGGTGCTGGTCGTTGATTCCCGTCAAAATCGTATACGACGGTTTGACGATTTTCATCAACTTTTTGATATCGCCGACCCTTCTCGCGCCGAATTCCGCAACGAACACTTCGTGAGTGGAATCGAGCGAATTGACGGTTTTTGCAATTCCCATCGGCGTATTGTAACTTTGCGGCGTGGTCAAAACATTGTATTTTTGCGCCAGTATCGCGCTCAAAAAGTTTTTCACCGACGTTTTGCCGTAACTGCCCGTGATTGCGATTTTTATCAAATCTGCCCTATCGAGGCGTTTTTCGGCTCTTTTTTCGTATCGCAAATTGTTCGACTTCTCAAAAACGTTGACAACCGACGTAACGATTATGAAAAACAACGGATATACAAGCGGAAACGCAAAGAAAACGAGATAGCGCATATATTCGTCCGCAAGATACTTTGTCGCAACAGCGAGCGCAACGGTCACAGTCGCCGTCGAAGCAGTCGTATTTGTCAAAAGACAGCGCACCGCACGTTTGGTATAGCGCAACGGCTTTTTGCGGTCGGGCAAATCTTCCATAAAGTACATTGCAAACTCGGTTATGAAAAAGAACAGCGCGATAAGAAATCCCCAGAACGCTTTTGCGTTCAACAGCCAAAACGCAACCCAAATTCCGCAAAATATCGTCACGGTTATGACGTCGAGAAGGTAAACGAACCTCAAACGCTTGTTTTTGAATATCTCGCTCACTCGATAGTTGTCGTTTTGAATGGCATACAAGTACGGCCTTGTCATAAAAAACCCGTCGATAATCAACAAAACGATATAAAACCAGTCGCCTCGCACAAGCGTCATACACACCTCGCTTTTTTCGTATCAAGATATGTCTTGCCCGCTTTTTGTGTGATTGAGCAAAAAAATTCCACTAAACAGTCGATTTTTCATTTCAAAAATGTTTCATGAAACATACGAAAAATTCAGGACAAAGGATTTTGGGAAAATTAAGTAGTTTTCAAGAGGCAATTTTACGATATGCCCTCATCGGTTTCGGCAAGGTACGCGGCGAGAATTAGCAAAAACGCGTATCTGTCCTCGACAAACGCAAAATGTCCGCCGTCGAGCAAAAAGCCTTGCGCCCCGTCGATTTTCTTCAAAAAGCACTTATACATATAAAGCGGCGTTTCCTTGTCACTCTTTCCCCAGAATACCGCGCACGGGCATTTTATCTTTTCGAGCAGATTCTTTTGGTCGTAGTTTACCACTTTCACAAAAACTTTTTTCATATCGTCAGATAGTAAACTATAATCGCTCGACCCTTTCAAGCCGCTTTTGCCGAGCTTTTTGAGGATTTTGTGCGCAAGCACTTTCAGATAATATGACGGTTTACGCCTCGGTTTTATGCCTGCGCTGTCTATAAGCACGATTCGATTGACGATTTGCGGATAAAATGCGGCAAGTTCGATTGCGACTCTGCCGCCGAAGGAGTGTCCCAAAAACGTTGCTTTTTCGATGTCGAGAATTTCAAGCAACTTTGCCACGTCATTTGCGTAATGCGCAACGTCATAGTAATCGGGCGGAAAATCGCTTTGTCCGAACCCAAAAAAATCAATGGCAACCACACGGTATTTTGCGCATAGTTGTTTCATTGCAAAGAAAAAGGCTGTAGCGTCCGAGCCCCACCCGTGAAGAAAAACAAACGTATTTTTGCCGTTTCCAACCGAAAAATACGACATTTTTTTGCCGTTTACAACGGCGACTTTTCTCTCGAAACCGTACGTATTTCGATTGATGTTTTGCGCATTATCGCAATGCGCATTTGAGTTTTCGATAACGTTTATTTGCTGTTTCGTTTAGGCCTCTACATCGCAAGCCACATTATAAGTGCGTCGCGAACGTTATTGTAATACTTCTTTCGCACGCCTTCGACTTTGAAGCCGAAACTTTGGTACAAACGGATTGCAGGCTCGTTGTTGTCGCGCACTTCGAGTGTCATAAACCTGATTCCGAGCAGTTTTGCCCTCGATATGAGTTCGCTCATAAGCAACTTGCCTATGCCTTTTCCGCGCTCGGTGGACTTTACCGCTATATTCGTTATATGCGCTTCGTCAAGCACTTTGTGAAAACCGCCGTAACAAATCACTTCGTCGCCTCTTACGCCGACGAGATAATACGCGTTTTCGTCCTCGACTTCGGGGATAAACATTCTCTCGTTCCACGGTTGGTCGAAAGCTTCTCGCTCGATTTGTGCCATCTGTCGCAAATGCTCGTATTTAAGGGATTCAAACTTCATCCTTTTCCCTCTCGGCTTGCGATTTTCTCATATAAAACGGCTCGAAAACGTTTACAAATTCGCCGTTTTTTGCCTTTTGCAACGCGACTTCGGCAAGGGTTGCGTCGACGCTTTTAAGCGGTTGATATTCGGCGTTTTTAAGGTCGATATTCTCGCCCGCCTCGCAGAAAGTCGCACTCGAAACCTTTCCGTTTTCGCATTTTGCAAGATACGTGTTTCCGTGTCCCGCGTCAACAGCCGCAAAGATTTCGCCTCTTTGGTGCGCGATAAGTTCAAACGTCGTCACCGCAATCCGCTTTGCGCCCGTTGCAAAAGCAATCGCCGTCATTGCCGAAACGCCTATTCTGATTCCCGTAAAAGACCCCGGACCGACGTTAACCGCGCAGGCGTCAAGGTCGTTTACGTTGACGGCGTGGGACTTGAGTATATTGTCGATTTCGGGCATAAGCGTCGCGCTGTGTCCCGATTTGCCTATTTGCTTTGTGAAAGAATAGATTTCCTCACCTTTGACAAGAGCAATCGAAAGTCCCGCAGATGTTGTGTCTATTGCAAGAATATTCATTTATTTTCCTTCTTTTCGACGTCGAAAATACGTTCGTTTTCGCTCGTCGGCGTTATGTTTATCTCGATAACTTCGCCGTCGAAATGCTCGAATTTGTTCCATTCGATAACCGTCACCGAGTCGTCGTCGAAGCAGTCCTCTATGCCGAGTTCGGCAAGTTCGTCCGCACTCTCGACTCTGTACATATCGAGATGATTGAGTTTGAGTCTGCCGTCCTCGTAGACGTTAAGTATTGTGAAAGTCGGGCTCGTAACCTCGTCTTTTACGCCGAGAGCCTTTGCAAGTCCTTTCGTAAACGTGGTTTTGCCCGCGCCCAAATCGCCGCTTAAAAGGATAACCTCGCCGCCTTGCAACGTATCGGCGATTTTCTTTGCCAAAGCATAAGTTCCCTCGACGTTTTTGACGGTATGTCTTCCGAAAACCGTGTTCGATTTTTTCATATTCGACCCGTCCCAATGCAAAATTTTGCTAAGACGTTTGTATAATACAAACGTAAGTCCACCGACTATTATACATCTAAACAAGTTGAAAGGCAACACGCCGACAAACAAATAATAGACGTAAAACGTGTCCATCGTCACGTTTTTGTACAGCGGTTTGAGCAAATTGACGATAAGCGAGAAATCGCCGTTGAAATACAACTGCACGAAAAACGGTATTGATATAAATCTATTGACCAAAAGTGACAGCGCGGTAAGGCACAAACTGCCCGCGCATATACCGATAAAAGCGTGCTTTTTGTCCTTGTGGAAATAGTAAATCAGCGATGCGGGAAGCACGAACGCAATGCCGAGCAGAATGTCCGTAGCCTCGCCCACGTATGCCGTACTCGTGAGCGGAAATTTGAAAAGGCACTTCAAAATTATTATCACACACGCGCTTATGGGGCCCATGGAAAAGCCCGCGAGCAATGCCGGCAATTCGCTTATCTGAATTTCCAAGAAACTCGGAAACATAAACGGCAGATTGAATTTTGCAAACGCGTACAAAATGAAAGAAAGTGCCGTTAGAATCGCCATTTTCGTGATATATGCGGTTGAAAAACGCGGATTTTTGAATCGCTCGAACGTCTTTTTTATATCCTCTTTCGTGACTTTTGCGTTTCCGCTTTTTTTGTCGTCGGAATCGAGAATACTCGCTTGATACGTTTCATTTGTCTTTTTGCCCATTTTTCTCCTTCGGCGCACTTTCCAAAAATTTGCAAAAGCATAAAAAAATGCGCCTTCGAGGGCGCAAACGTAAATTGAAATGCAAAATTACGTCGCTTCTTCCGTCCGGACTTTACCGTCGGTCAAGGAATTGCACCTTGTCGGCACGCATTGCGTGTTCGCGGACTATACCGCCGGTGAGGATTTTCACCTCGCCCCGAAGCACCTTTATAATATGCCCATAAAGTCCGTATGTCAAGCACAATGCGAAAATGACGTATTAAACCATCAAATACAGCCATAATTTAAGTATGGAATACACAAATCAAACGCCGTACGTTCAAGATTATATGCAAACGGGCGAAGTGTCCGAGCAAAGCGTAGCCGCCCTCGCCCTTTCAAACCCGAAAGTCGTCGGCGCGCGTTGCTTTTCGTACAACAACGCATACGTCGTTGCCTTGATTTCTTCCCCGTTTTACCTCAAAAGCGAGCGCGACGCGTTTTTACAATCTACGAAAATCGACTTGTCGAAACAAACTAAAGCCGACGTTTTCGTGACTTTGGACATCGACGTATATCGAAAAATCAAAGACGGTATGACGGACGCACAAAAAGCGGAATTGTTTGAAAAAGTCCTTTCGAGAACGTATTGAAAAAGACCGTATGAAATCACGAAAACACATCAAAAAAGCCTCGAATCGAGGCTTTTTTGATTGAATTTTGCTGTTGATATTTTTGTGTAAAATCTGCTTTACGCTTTATACTTCGTGACGTTTTTGCCGTCTGCCCAAAGTTTTTCGAGGCAGTAAAACATCCTCGTTTCGTCATTAAAAATATGCACGATAACGCCGCCGTAGTCGAGCACCGCCCATTTGCCCTCGCCCATACCGTCAGTATGCGTGGGCTCGACGCCGTTTTCGCTCATTTTTTCTTCGACAAACTCGGCAAGTGCCTTAACTTGTTTGTTGCTCTTTGCCGTGCAAATGACAAAATAATCCGTCATAACCGTCAGATGCGCAACATCCAAAATGGTTATGTCAACGGCTTTATGTTCGTCGAGTTCGGCGCAAATGATGTCTTTCATTTCAACAGGTTCCATAAAATCCTCCTCTCGCAATAACGTGCGAGGTTCTTTGGTATAGTATTTATCGTGTGCAAAAAACGTGTTTGGTTGCAAAGTCTATTGCTAAACGTCTTTCTACAACGATTTTAGCACACGGTCGCGCGCTTTTCAACGGTCAATTTTGCAATAATCGCCGAGATAGCACTTCACCGCGTCGAGAGTGAGCGGATGCATAGGCTTTCCGCTTGCACTCACCTTGTCGTACGTGTATTTCAAAATCGCCTTGAATCCCTCGTCAAAATCGCGCATAGCAATCTCTCGAATTTGAGGAATCGGCTCGTACGTTCTGTCAAAAGACACGCTGTCTGCGGTGTACACGAGTTTTTCAAGCATAGTCATATCCGCTTTTGCGGTGGTGTGATACCTGATTGCGTCAAGTACGTCCTCATCGGTGATTCCAAAATCGCGCCTTGCCTTTTCCGCGCCGAGAAACTGGTGCAAAACGGGCGTTCCGACCGCGTCGGGCGGCACGTCTAAACCGTCCAAAGACGGACGTTTCTTTGCGTTGTCGTGCAAGAAACAAGCGAGAAAAACTTTTGTAAAATCTTGTTTCAGATTGTGGCGCGAATTGAGCCTCATCGCAGTTAGAACGACGGCTTTGCTGTGCGCAAAAAGTTCGTCGGGCTGATAGGAATGCAGTTTTTCCGTCATTTCTTTGTACTTGCAAAACATTTCTTTTTTGCGAATCTCGCATAGAACTTTTTCGTCGATTTCGCTCGGATTGTCGCCCATAAGAAGTTTTGCACGCACTTCGGACGAAGAAACGTCTTTTCCGACGTAGTCGAGCAAAATAAATTCACCGCCGAATTTTTGTTTGAGGTATTGCGCACGCATTGCGATATCGTCGAAGCCTTCCCTTTGACAAACGGCAATCGGGCATACTTTGACGATGGCTTCGGGATGATACCAAGTGTCGAAATATTCGAGGCTGTCGCCGCCCACGAGATAAACTATATCGCCGTATTTTTCTTTCAGAATCGGAAGCGTGAGCGCACTGTAATTGTCTTTACCGCGCACGTTTTCGATGCCGTCGATGACGAAATTCACGCCCTCGAATGCGATTTTAAGCAAGTCGCAACGTTGCTCGAAACTCAAAAATCCCGCACTTTTGTGAGGCGGCGTAACCGTCGGCACGAGCACGAGTTTGGATATTTTGAGGCGGCGCATTGCGCTTTTGCACATTGCGACGTGTTCTTTGTGTACGGGGTCGAACGCCCCGCCGAAAACTAAAGTCTTTTCCATATTTCGATTATACATCGCCATACAAAATAATTCAAGAACTCGCAGTGTATCCGTTTATTTTTTCGACTATTCGTCAATTACAAGTCGCTTATTCTTAGTTGTTTTTCGGCACGTTTATCGCGAAATTTTCGTCGAATCATATTGCTATATTATTGCGATTTTCGTGCGATTTTCGCGTATTTGAAAAGCGTTTTCAGGCAAAAATAAATACATGACAAAGGCACTCGATTATATAAGTCTGAGCATAATCGTCACCCTCACGACGTTCGTATGGGCGGCTTTACTTTTCAAAAACGCAGTCGGCGCGCTGATATTTTCCGTTGCTTTATCGATTGCAATCGTTTTCAGCATACGCTACTTTTCAAAGAGAAATCAAAAGCCGTATACATATGACAGACTTGAAACAGAGTTTTGCATAAGAGGCGGCGAATATATCATAGATTTGCTCGTAAGTTCTCTAAAAAATCCGCAAATCGAGAACGGTGACACGTATATTTTGCTTGAAAACAGCATAATTATCTCAAATTTCAAGTTTTCACCGCTTGGCGGAAACGACGTCGCAAACGTGTGTAAACTTGCAAAAAAGCACGACAAAAACCACGTTTATCTTATAACGAAAGGCGTTGACAGAAAGGCGTGGCAAATTGCAAATCTGCAAGATATAAAGATTGAAATCGTAAAAACGAAACAGGTGTTCAAGTTCCTCGCAAAGCGCAACGCCCTGCCCGTCCTTAAAAAGCAAAAACAAAAGTTTTCCGTATCTTCACTTTTGCAAGCGATACTCTCTCGTCGCAATTTGAAAAACTATCTTTTTTCTGGTGCTGTGTTGATTGCGGTATCGTTCATAACGCCGCTTAAAATTTATTATATCGTAACGGGAACGTTGTTACTCTTTCTCGCCATGCTCTCTTTAACCCCGCTGGGCAACGGCACAATCGGCACACCGAAAGTCTTTGACGAACTCGAACACGAGTGCGAAAGCGAGTATAAACGAGAAATTGATTAATATTATTCGCGCAAACATTTTACACAAGGGGGATTCCCACGCTACGCTCTGAATGACGGCGTGGGCGATTGCCTTTGCCGCAACGCCGGAATTATCCGCTTGCGCACAGAGTGCGCACTCACCAAGCAAGCACTCGCACGGAATTGTGGTTTGAGTTTTTGCCTGTCTTATTTTGAGAGCAAAGAGGGCTTGCGCGGTTAGTGATTGCGAGAACAAGTGCGGTGCTAAGCAATAAACTTCGTTTGTTGCTTTCACCGCAACGCCCGTTTGAGCAATGCAACCCTAATTTACTTGTCGTAAATGAGTTGGCAGGCGGACTTTTTCACTTACTACCCCCATTCAATCTATAAGCCGTCCATTGAGATGAAGAACAAGAAAGAGCCACTCTCATAGACAGGAGCGTACTTGTCGTACGTGACTGTTTATGAGAGCGGCTCTGCCGAAGTTGTTCGCTCAATGGTGGCTTATAGATTGAATGGCGTGACTTGGTAAACGTAATAATTCAACCAATTATAAAACAGCAAATTCGCCGCGCTACGCCACTTCATATCCACATTGTCGAGTGAATCGTCAAGAAAATAATTGACGGGTTTAGAGATGGACAAGCCTTTTTCAAGGTCGCGAAGATACTCGGATTTGAGGGTAAAACGGTCGTACTCGCTGTGACCTGTGAAGAAAAAGGATTTGTTGTCGATGGTTTTGGCGATTGCCACGCCGGCTTGCGGCGATTCGGCAAGAATCTTGACGGATTGCACTTTGCGCAAGGCTTCCTCGTCAATTTCGGTGTGGCGAGAGGTCGGGATATAGAACGTATCGTCCATTCCCTTCAAAAGCATATCGTTTTCGACGACGGCGTGAGCGGGATATATACCGAAAAGTTTTTGAGGTAAATTCCGCTTTTGTATGCCGAATTTGTGATAAAGAGCCGCTTGCGCGCCCCAGCATATATAGATTGTACTCGTTACGTTTTTGTCTGCAAAGTCGAAAATCTGTTCGAGTTCCTTCCAGTACTTAACGTCCTCAAAAGGTATGGTTTCGACGGGTGCGCCCGTAACAATCATTCCGTCAAACTTCATTTGCTTTATCTCGTCGAGGCTCTTATAGAAACGAATCATATGCCCTATCGACACATGCGTAGGCTCGTAGGAATCCGTCTTTATAAGCGTCACATTGATTTGAAGCGGCGAGTTTGAAAGCAGCCTTATAAGTTGCGTTTCGGTGGTTTCCTTTGTGGGCATAAGGTTGAGAATGGCAATCTCGATGGGACGAATGTCCTGCCTCGTCGCCCTCGTTTCGTCCATAACGAAAATCTTTTCGTCGCTGAGAATCTTGTATGCGGGAAGTTGATTTGGGATAATTATAGGCATATGACCACCTCTTTACGCCTCGATATGCGCGTTGTCGAGTGCTTGCTTTATATCGTCTATGAGGTCGAGTGCGCTTTCAAGGCCGCAGGAAAGGCGCACGAGGTCACCCGAAACGCCTGCCGCGACGAGTTCGTCGTCGGTGAGTTGACGGTGTGTGGAACTTGCAGGGTGCAAACAGCAACTGCGCGCGTCGGCAACGTGGGTTTCGATTGCGACGATTTTGAGTCCTTTCATAAACGCTTCCGCCGCTTTTCTTCCGCCCTTTACGCCAAAACTTACCACGCCGCAAGTGCCGCTCGGACAATACTTCTTTGCAAGTTCAAAGTCCTTGTCGCCTTGAAGCGAGGGATATTTCACCCACGCAATGCGCTCGTCGCTTGCAAGGTATTTTGCGACTTCGAGAGCGTTTTGGCAATGGCGTTGCATTCTGACGTGCAAACTTTCAAGACCGAGATTGAGCAAGAACGCGTTTTGCGGACTTTGGATAGACCCGAAATCCCTCATAAGTTGCGCCGTGCATTTTGTGATGAACGCGCCGCCCTTGCCGAATTTTTCGGCGTAGGTTATGCCGTGATAACTCTCGTCGGGCGTGCAAAGTCCGGGGAATTTGTCCGCGTGTGCGAGCCAGTCGAAGTTGCCGCCGTCAACGATAGCGCCGCCCACAGCCGCGCCGTGTCCGTCCATATACTTGGTCGTGGAATGGGTGACGATATCTGCGCCCCACTCTATCGGACGGCAGTTTACGGGCGTTGCAAACGTGTTGTCGACGATAAGAGGCACGCCGTGCTTGTGCGCGACCTTTGCAAACAACTCGATGTCGAACATTCTGAGCGCGGGATTTGCGATTGTTTCGCCGAACACCGCCTTAGTGTTAGGCTTAAATGCGGATTCTATTTCTTCTTCCGTGCTGTCGGGCGAAATGAAGGTAAAATCGACGCCCATCTTTCTCATAGTCACGTTGAAAAGGTTGTACGTTCCGCCGTAAACGGAACTCGTCGATATAACATGGTCACCCGCGTTGGCGATATTGAAAACGGCATAGAAGTTTGCCGCCTGCCCCGACGACGTGAGCATACCCGCGCTTCCGCCTTCGAGTTCGGCGATTTTTGCCGCAACATAGTCGTTGGTGGGGTTTTGAAGACGAGTGTAGAAATAGCCGCTCGCTTCGAGGTCGAACAGTTTTGCCATATCGTCGCTGGTGTCGTATTTGAAAGTCGTGCTTTGAATGATTGGAATTTGGCGCGGTTCGCCGTTCTTTGGCGTATAACCGCCTTGTACGCAAGTGGTTTCGATTCTTTTCATATTTAGCCTCTGCGCGCTTTTTGCGCGGTATTTTGGTGTAATTGAGTGTGTTTTTTTGTGTTTTGATTGTTTATAGCGTTTAAAATATAAAGCAAGTTTTGAACGCCGAATACATATCGGCAAAGCCGATTATCTGTTGTATTCTTTCATAACTCTTTGCAAATTGCGTTTGTTTTCTTTCTCTTTTATCGCTTCGCGCTTGTCGTGAAGTTCCTTGCCTCTGCAAAGACCGAGTTCGATTTTCACGAGAGCGTCCTTGAAATAGACCTTGAGCGGAATGAGCGTATACCCTTTTTGCTCGACTTTGCCGCGAAGTTTGTTGATTTCCGAGCGGTTGAGAAGAAGTTTTCTCGTGCGGCGAGGGTCAACGTTGTTGTAACTGCCCATTTTGTACGGAGAGATATGCGCACCGAGCATAAAGACTTCGCCGTTTTTGATTATGACGAAACTGTCGCGAAGATTGACCGCGCCTTGGCGTACGGACTTAACCTCGCAACCGACGAGCGCGATACCCGCCTCGTAGGTGTCCTCGACGAAATAGTCGTGATAAGCTTTTTTGTTTGTTGCAACTACGTTTATCATACTTTTATTATATATTATCCAATCAAGTTATTCAAGAGTCGGACTAATCAAAAAATTTCATCTTTTGTCAAGAAAAAGAAAACGGCTCGAAATACGAGCCGTCAGGATACCTATCTTTTTGAGATTATGCTTTCGCATCAGGGAGAAGACCCCACATAACGAAGCAGATAATCGAACAAACGATGATGAATGCAAAGAGACCAAACGTGATTTTTTTCAAAATACTTTCTTTGTTGGTCGATTTGTTCTTACCGTAATAAGTATCGCTTGCGCCCGTAATGACGCCAACGTTGTCGTTTGTGCCTTTTTGCATCATTATTACGACGATGATTGCAACAGCGGCGATCACCATCAATATGAGAAACACTTTCAAACATATTTCATAATCCGCACGTCTTACGCCTTGTTCGGCAGCAAGAAGGATTGCGTTCAATGTATCAAGCATATCTATACCTCCTAAAAGTTACTTTGAAATTTTAGCACACGAAAAGGTAATTTGCAAGCGGTTTTATACATATTTTGAACGTTAATTGCCGCATAGAGCAACTTTTTTCGAGTTTGCACACAATTTGCGCCGGGTGAATATAATGTGCAAAATCAAGCGAGGTGAAATATGGACTTATCAAAATACGCAAGCGAATTGCCGTACCCCGAAATAGAAGTCGAACAAAACGTTGCCGAATCCAAACTTCTGATGCCGGTATATTCGGGCTCGTCGGGGGAATTGACCGCCGTTTTGACCTACTGTTTTCAACTTTACATAACGCCGAAATATCCCGACATTCAAGAAGCGCTCGAAGGCATTGCGGTGACCGAAATGCGACATCACGAACTGCTGGGCAAAACCATATACAAACTCGGCGGCTACCCTATTATGGGCGCGCGCACCTATTGGAACGGAAGTTTTGTAAACTACACTCTCGACCCCAAAAGATACCTTCGCGAAAACATACTCGCCGAGCAAAACGCGATAATGAACTACGAGCGCACCATTTTGAATTTATCAACCGACAGCGTGAAAATGCTGCTCGAACGAATAATTCTCGACGAGGAAATACACATCAAAATATTCAAGCAACTGCTCAAAGAACACTTTGACGTCGAATGTGAAAAAACGAGATAAGAAAACGACGAAAAATCGGGATTGTCGCATTTGAAAAAGATAATAAAATCGCAAAAATCGACAATCTAATCGGATAAATTTTGTAAAAACAAAAAAATCAAGCAACAAGAAAACAGACGTTCAAGCGTCTGTTTTTTGCGTTGTACGGTAAATTGTATCGAGACCGTTCCAAAGGATTTTGTACACGTTTTCGTAAGCCTCGACACCTTGTCCGTAAGGGTCGGGAACGTCCTGTCCGAGAAGGTCGGAAAGCACGAATAAATTGCGCTTTTTGCCGTAATTCTGCACGAGAACCTTCTTGTGATATTCGGTCATAACGAACACGAAATCCGCTTTTTTGTAAAGTTGCTTGGTGCAAAACTGCGATTGTTTGTCAAAGTAGGGCACGCCGTGTTCGTCGAGAATTGAAAGACATAACGGATTGATGCGGTCGTTTGAGAGTATCAAACCTGCGCTGTCCACTTCAACATCCTCTACGCCTCTTGCTCTCAAAAACGCTTTGAACATATATTCCGCCATAGGCGAGCGGCAAGTGTTTGCCGAGCATACGAAAAGCACTTTCATACACTCTTGCCCCCTGCGGCTTTCTCCACTCTGTTCATAACCGACGCTTCGAGCCCCGTTCCGTCAAGGTGTTCGATGATTATGTAATCGTACTCTTTTTCCGCCGTATGCAACGCCGAATACACGTTGCGGGTGTAGTCCTCGACGGTGATTCCGAGCGAGATTTGCGCGCGGTCTTTGACCTTATCTCTGTAAATATCGCGAGCGACAATGACGGGATTTTTGCCCTCCGCCGTCTTTTTGTCGTACTGCGAGATTGCGTGGTCGATATTTTCCGCCATAACGGTTTCGACGACAGGCGCATAGTGCGTGTATTTCATTCCCGGGGCTTTTGCGATTTTTATGACCTTTCCGTTTTGGCTGACTTGCCCCACGATATCGAGAAGCATATCTGCGGTTATCGCACCGGGGCGAAGTATCGTCGGCGTTTCGCAAGTGAGGTCGAGTACGGTGGATTCGATACCAACGCCGCACGGACCGTCGTCCAAAATGAGTTCCACGCGCCCTTGCAAGTCCTCGTAAACGTGTTGCGCGGTCGTCGGAGAGATATGTTTGGAGCGGTTTGCGGACGGCGCGGCAAGCGGTTTGCTGCTCGCAATAAGTTCGCGCGCCCACTTGTTGTTGGGCATACGAATACCCACCGTTTCGCCGCCTGCGGTGACGATATACGGGATTTTGTCGCTCTTGTTGAGAATCACGGTGAGCGGACCGGGCATAAAGCGAGAAGCAAGTTCATAGAACTTGTCGGGAATATCCTTTGCTATGTCCTTGACCTGTTCGAGCGAGGATATATGCACGATGAGCGGATTGTCCTGCGGTCTGCCCTTTGCCTCGAATATTTTTGCTACCGCGCTCTCGTCAAAGGCGTTTGCGCCGAGTCCGTACACGGTTTCCGTCGGAAACACCACGAGTCCGCCCTCGTTTATTATTCTTGCGCCCTTTTGGATTGCGTCGCTTGCTTTTTCGATTGTAGTAATCATTTGTATGTCCTGACTTAGATGAGTCTGTACACGGTGTAACTGACGTTGTTGCCGACCGTCACTTTGTCGAATACGAACACGTTGCTCGGTGAGGACGTGGGTGCGTAAAGCACGCTTCCCGCGCTCATAGTGGCGTTCATAACGATATTTTTGTTGACGTTGGGATTGAAGTTTTTGATACCGTATTTGTAGATGGTCTTTTTGTTGGAATCCTTCTCGCCCGAATCGACTTTGTACATATAGCAACCGATTTTGTATATGAAGTTGCCGTTTGAGTCGGTTGCGATTTCGTCTTTCGTAAGCGGCGTAGAGCCGTCCGTCATTTGCGGGATTTTATTGCCGTCGCTGCCGACGATATACCACGTTGCGACGCCGTTCTCGTTTTTGGCTTTACCCACCGTATACGAGCCTCTGAACGCCGAGAGCGAGAGATACTCGAACGGCACGACCACTTCGCCTCTGAGGTTGAACGCGCCGTAAAGTTTTTCGGGATTGGACGAGGTATCGTCGGGGTCGTTGATCGCAACCACGAACATGCCGTTTGAAAGTTCTTGTTGCAGAATGTCGTTGCGATCGTTGTGCCCTATCTTGTTGCCGTCCTTGTCGTAGACGTTGAACTCGCTGGGAAGCACGGGGTTATAGTAGTAGCCGTCAACGCATTGCATAATGAGGTCGTAATAGCCGACTTTTTCTTTCTTTTGGCCCTTGATTGTAATGCCGTAGTTGCCCGTGAGCGACATAACGACGTTGAAGTTTTCGTCGAGGATAAACTGGTCGTAAGTGCCGACTTTATCCTTTATGGTCAAACCGTAACTTGCATAAGTGAATCCGTCTTTGAGGTATTGCGAAGTTGCTATACCCGCCTTGTCGCCGTCATAGTAGTTGTTTTCAAGGTAAATGAAAACCTTGTCTGAATTTTTGGTGTATTCGGAAGATTTATCGTTGTCGGGGGTATAAATTCTGCGAGAGAAAACGTAGTAGTCGAATCCGTCGTAGTAAGTATATTCCTCGTCCTTTGCGACCGTCCAGTCTTGGTGGATAAAGAATTTTCCGCCGCCCATATAGGTTATTTCGCCGTAGTAGTCGTCTTTGTCGTTGTCGGCAACCGTACCGTTCATGGTTGCAAGAGTTGGAGCGACCTCTCCCGAAACGCTGTTCGGAACCGCGAAGATGTAGTCCCCTGCCGTATTACCTGTTATGGTGACGTACTTGCCGTCGAAGCCCTTAACGTCCGTGAGGGTACCTTTGGCGTTTTCGAGTTTTGCGACGAGCGTTCCGCGTTGCGAAAGTTCGCCGTTTACGCTCGGACGATATATGGAAGTATAACCGCTCGTGCCGTTTCTGTCGTACGCAGAGTTGACCGCGATAAGTCCGCTGTCAAGGATTTTGAGGATTGTGTCGATGTTTGCGCCGCTGTTTGACGACCAGTTGATTTTCGTACGCGAAATCACCGTTCTGCCGTTTGAATCGAACACGCCTGCCGTGTAGTCGTTAAACTTGCACGCTATAAGACCGTCTTTGACTCTCAAGGCGGATATTCCGAGCGACGCGGGCAAAATCATTCCTTTCATACCGCCGTCGAAATACTCTTTCGTATCGCCGCATTTGACTATTGAAAGCACGTCGCCGTTGCTCACGACGAATGCGTCGAGGCTTGTTATGTAGCCGACGTCGCTGTTTACGTTGACCGCTTGAGTGCTTTTCGGCGCAACGCTCGTGGTGTAAACCGTCCAACCCGTATCGAGAGTAAACTCTCTTTTTACGCCGCTGAATTCCGGATTGCTTTGAGTGGACTTGAAGATGTCCTCAACCGTTTTTGCCTTCACTTCATCCTTGTCGCAGGAAACGAGGAAAGCCACGCACGCAAAAAGCGTGCAAACCGTGAGCGTAAGCGCAATGATTTTTGCCAAAAATCCTTTGTTTTTCATAGTTGCTCCGTAAAATAGTGAGTGCTTATGCGCACCCCGGTCATCATATATACAAAATCCGCAAGCAAAATATTTGATTTTATTTTGAGCGGGTGCGTTGTATCCGATTGTTTTGCAAGGTATGCTCTCGTGACGTTGTCGATGAGGATTCCGTCAAGTCCCCTGCAATGCTCGCAGACGATTCCGTCCGCGTCCTTAAAGTATGCATTCGAGTCGATGTCGCACTTGCAGACGTTGCAATGCGCAAAGTCGAGACTGTTGCCCGATATATCCAAAAATCCGAGCAAAAAATCGCGTATGGTATCGTCCGCTTCTTCCTCGCCGTACGCAAGCGTATCGAGGGCTTTGAGCGCGAGGATAAAGAGGTCGGGATTTGCCTCTCTCGAACCTTTTTGCAGGGTTTCGAGCACCAAAGACGCGGCGTAGTACTTTTCTATATCCGTAGTGATTTCGGAAAAGGATTCGATTTGACTGCACTCGGTTATGACGTATCTTCCGTTTCTGCCGCTCAGCACGTAGTCGCCGAAATTCATAGGCTCGGCGGCGTAGCGCAGTTTTGCTCTCGGTTTGAGACAGCCTTTCGCCGTTGCGGTCAACACGCCCGTATCAACGCCGACAAGAGTGACAATCATATCACTCTCGTTGTAAGGTACTGCCCTCGTCACGACGGCTTTAACTTTTACGTCGGCTGTTTGCATTTCCCCCTCGCAACATGTGCGAGTTATCCTCGTATTCCTTCATCGCAAGGTACATTCCGTACACTTCGATGTCCCCGGTCTTTGCAAACATTTTCCATAACTCTCGTTTGTTCACGATGTCAGTATGTGCAGAAATGTTTGCATTATCCGTGATTTCTTATTTTTTTCGTTATTTCCTTATTTTCGGTTTCTTTGCGGCTCGTCAATCCTTTTTGAGCGCTTTGAGGTCGTAGCCGAGTTCTTTCATAATTCTGTCGTCGTCGCGCCATTCGTTCTTGACTCTGACGTACAAAGTCAAAAACACCTTTTCGCCCGTCATTTCTTCGAGGTCGTGGCGGGCCTTCGTCGCAATCTGTTTGAGCATTTCGCCGCCCTTGCCGATGACTATCGCCTTGTGCGACTGCTTCTCGCAAATTATGTCCGCGTCGATATCGATTATGGGTTGCCCCTCTCTTTCCTCGAATTTGTTGATGTAAACGCCTATGCCGTACGGCACTTCCTTGTCGAGAAGATAGAGCGCTTTCTCGCGGATAATCTCGGTTGCCATAAAGCGCATACTGCTTTCGGTGTACATATCTTCGGGGTACATCGGCGCGCCCTCGGGAAGAAGTGCCACGAGTTCCGCTTTGAGCGGTTCGAGGTTGTCCTCTTTCTTTGCCGAGATAGGCACGATTGCTTTAAGCCCCGCAATTTTATTGAGTTTTTCAAGGGATTCGAACATAGTTTCTCTCGTCACGCAGTCCTCTTTGTTGAGTGCCACGACCACGGGAACTTTGCTTGCGTTCTTTTCGAGGAACTCGTAATCCTCTTTTTGCATACCCTTTGCCGCGTCGATGACGTACACAACGCCGTCCACGTCTTTGAGCGAGTTTTCAACCGCTTGCATCATATATTGTCCGAGATGATTGCACACTTTGTGAATACCGGGGGTGTCGATAAGCACCATTTGGTAGCCGTCGCCGTTGATAATGCCCAAAAGTTTGTTTCTCGTGGTTTGAGGACGCCAAGAAACGATGGACACTTTTTCGCCCACAAGCGCGTTTGTGAGAGTGGACTTACCGGCGTTGGCAAGTCCCGCAATGCAAATAAAACCGCTTTTGAAATCTTCGTACATATATTTTTACTTCCTCTTTTGCTTTCTTCTTATATCTTGCTCTTATACTTCAAATAAGGACTCGTTAAATCGCAACTTCCCCTTTCCTCAGGTGTTTTCCCTATCGCCGTTCCCCCTCTGCATAAATTTGAGGGAACCCACGGCGA
>URIX01000034.1 GCA_900547975.1 uncultured Eubacteriales bacterium
GCCGTGGGTTCCCTCAAATTTATGCAGAGGGGGAACGGCGGTGGGGGAAACACGTGAGGAAGGGGGAAGTTTTATTTTAGTGTACACGCACTACACTTTTGCAGAAAACTAAAGATGGATTTATTTACATTGCAATTAAGTCCATAATATGTTATAATAATATAAGTTATGAAACAATGGCATATAAACAAAGATGAAGGCGTCGCTCTTGTCGAGAACGTAAACGCCAGAGAAGAAGGACAAGTCAAACTCAAATTGTCCAAAGTCGCCGTATCCTCGCAGGATATGTCAAATTTCGCGTCTCTTCCCAAAAACGTTGCGGTTACCCCCGGTCACTCGGCGGTCGCTTACGTTTCGGAATCCGACGAGGACAGCGGACTCAAACTCGGTGCGCGCGTGGTTATCAGCCCCTACGTCAAAGTGCAACAACACGGCGTGGAAGTGGTCAAAACTATGGGCGTGGACGTTGACGGCTTGCTTCGCGATTTCGTTTGCGTTCCTTACGAAAACGTTTTCGCGCTTCCCGACGGCGTAAGCGACGAAGAAGCACTCTTTGCCGAGTACATCGCAATGGGCGACAACGTTTTTGAGGCTCTCGACCTCGAAAAAGGCGACTATATCGTGGTTTTGGGCGCAAGTACGCTCGGACTCATTATTTCGCAAATCGCAAGTTATTATCAGTTCGTGCCCATTCTTATCGACCTCGATTCCGAAAAACTCGCCCTTGCTCAAAAATGGGGCGTATGCTACACGCTCAATCCCACCTACGACAATCTCGAACGCAGAGTGGAAGAAATCACGGGCGGAAGAATGAGCGAAGCGGCGATTTTCGCAGGAGAAAGCGTGGACATCAATTCGGCAATTCGTCTCGTCAAAAACGAGGGCGACGTCGTTATCGCAGGTTACGCAACGCGCGCAAAACACGCAATCGACGCATATCCCATTCTCAAAAAGCAACTCAAAATCAAGGGTATATGCAACGGCGACGGCTGTATGTCTTCGGCAATCAACCTGCTTGCGAACAAGGTCGTAAAAACTGACGGCATTATCAGCGCGGCGGCAAACTTCGAGGAAGTGCCGCAAGTCGTCGAAAACTGCGTCAAGTACCCGTATCAATACAGCAAAATCGTCATAAATCTCGACTGACGAGTGGGGCGGCGAACGGCAAATGTCGTTCGCTGTCGTTGTGTTTCGGCAATTATATTTGCCTAATAAGTAAAATCCGCAAAACGGCGGTATTTTGCAAAAAAAATGAAAGGAAAAGCCTTTTGGCGGTGCGATATGGAGTTTGAAATCCACTCTTTGCGCACAAATATTTGATGAGAGAAGATTCGAAAAAACTTAAACGCGCATTTTCCTTTGCGCAAGAGGGCATACGCAAGTTTGCGTATACCGATTTGTATATTCTGCTCGTTCTTGCAATAGTAGTGGCTGCGTGGATTTGGCAAAACGCAACGTTCGGTTTTGTCGCGCTCATTCTCGTGTCGTGCGTCGTTTTGGTGTTCTCGGACGACCTTTTGCCGCTTTCGGTCAACGCTTTCGGCGCAATGCTTATGATTTTCAAGGTCGAGGGCGAAAGCGTCGTTGACATAAGCAGATTCATTTTTCTCTGGCCGACGCTCATTCCGCTTGTAGTCGCAATTTTGGTTTTCGTGGTCAGAAACACCGTTGCAAAAGTCAGAGATAAACAGCGTTTCGTGCTCGGAAAGATGTTCTTCCCGCAAGTCGCGGTCAGTGCCGCGCTCTTGCTCGGCGGCGTAGGAACTATTGCGGCAAAGAATTATCTCACCGCGCTTCCCAACGTCATTGCGCTCGGCATAGGCGTGCTTGCCGTGTATCTGCTCTTTGCAAACTTCATAAAAATCGACGAAAACAGGGACTATGCAAAGTATTTTGCAAAGGTCGTTATGTGGATAGGCTTTGCCGTGTGCATCGAGATGATAGTGCATATATCCCGCCTCGACATCAGTTCGCAAGACTGGTCGAAATGGTACTGGGATTTAGGGTGGGGAAATCGCAACAATATTGCAACGTTCTTGCTCTTTTCCGCACCTATGGCAACGTATCTTTCAACGAGGACGAGAAAAGGCTGGGCATATATCGTTATGGCACTGTTCCAATACGCTTGCCTCGTTATGACCTTGTCGAGAGGCGGCATACTGTTCGGTGCGATTGCGGCTGTATTCGGCGTGGTTTTCTCGATTTTGAAAGCCCCCAATCGCAAAACGCAAGCAACGATATGGGGCGTTGCAATCCTTGCCGCGCTTGTGATTTGCCTCGTCAAACTCGACCTCGTCAAAGGCATCATTTCGAGCCTCGCGGACAGAATCGAATCGGGCGGAAACGGCGATGTAACGTCGGGCAGATTCGACCTTTACAAAGAGGCGTGGGAACAGTTCGTGTCGCACCCGATTTTCGGTGCGGGTATGGGCTTTATCGGCACTCGCGACGGTCAGTTCCATTCGGAAAATATGAGCCAGTACTGGTTCCACTCGACGCTTTTCCAAGTGCTCGGCTGTATGGGCATAGTCGGTATAGCCGCTTACGTGTACTACTATGTCGTCCGCTTCGGAATCGTGTTCAAGGGTATGAAAAAGAATTGTAAATTCGCCTTTTTCGTGTTCGTCGCATGGCTCGGATTCGAGGGCTATTCAATGATAGACACGGGCACTATGATTCCGTTCCCGAATATGATGTTGGTTGCGGTTATGTCCTATATAGCGCAACTTGCCAACTTGCAAAGAAGCGAAAGCGACATCGACGGCGTTCCGAACTCTCTGCTCAACGAGGTATACGTGCGAGATACCGGAATCGACGTCGTGAGAGTAAAACGTTGATGTAAAATCAATGATTAATAATTAATAATTAATAATTAATAATTGCGGGTGGGCGTTGCCCACACCCGAAATCGAAATTCACAACATAAAATAACAAACAAAAAAGACGCAGTTGCGCGTCTTTTTTAATGCTGTTTATATGTTTCTCAACGATTTATAATGTTTTAGTTAGATAATCCTTTCACGAAATCGAGGATATATTCGACGGTTTTTGTGCGCTGGGATTGTTTTTGCTCTAAATCCGTTGCGTTGAAATCGGCTATGAAGTTCGGGAACTTGAAAGGCAAATTATCCGTTTCGTAAATTTCGCAAAAACCCGTATGACAGCCGTTTTCTACTGTTTTGTCAACGTAGTTTGACGGCATTCTGTCTTTGACGGTTGAAATCTCACTGCTCAACAATATTTTATCGTTGTCAGCGTTGATAAGTATTGTCGGCATCGACGTTTCCGAAAGAGTGTCGGGAACAAAAATGTCGATACCGTTTTCGTCTTTCATTTGATTGCCGCCGGCATCTAAAAGCGGGCGTCTGCTTGCCGTAGGCGCAAGAAGAATGGCTCCTTTTATGCCGTCTTGATTCTCGAACGCACGACGAACGGCAAAGCCACCGCCTTGCGAGTGTCCGCCGACGAAAAACTTGACGTTCGGATATCGCGAAAATGCGATTTCCGTCGTTTGATAACTTTGATAAGATTCAATAACAACCAAATATCCTTGCTTGGCAAGGGAATTGCCTATATATGTATAAGCACTTGCATTAACGTTTGCGCCGACGTAAAAGATTACGCCGAAGCGATAATCGACGGGTTTGTAGGTCAATCCGCTTTCGCTGTGCACGGGGTCGAGAATAGGCTCGAAAGTGAGGGCGGTTTCCGATTCGGCGGTCTTGACAAAATACGAATTGTTCGATTGATAATCGACTTTCGCAGGCGAATCACCCTTATCGTTGCACGCAAAAAGACAGCACGCCGTCAGAGCGACGATTAAGATTGCGGACAGGATTGTAAATTTGCGTTTCATACCGACCTCGTTGCGCCGTTTTTGCAAAGCGTTTGCGCGCATTTTTTCAAACGCACACATTATACCATATTTATAAAATAATTTCCATAGCAATTTTTTTTCTATAATGATATAATCGAATTATGAAGGACAAAAAGACGGAAAAAAGAGGCATATTTTCGGGTTTTCGCAAAAAGTTTTGCGCTTCCGATACGAAAAAGCACGACGAGGCGAGCCTTGCCGAGTTGCTTTGCGAGCACGACAAAAACAGAATCGTGCCTTTTCATATGCCGGGGCATAAACGCGCGGATTTCGATTTTCTAAACGGCGCGCAAAAAATCGACATAACCGAAATTGAGGGCTTCGACAATCTCAACGACGCAAACGGAATCATATTGCAATCCGAAAAACTTGCGGCAGAGGTGTTCGGCGCAAAGCACGCAAGATTTTTGGTGAACGGAAGCACAGGCGGCGTTCTGGCGGCGATTCGCACGGTATGCAATGCGGGCGACAAAGTTCTGATTGCTCGCAACTGTCACAAGTCCGTATACAACGCGGTGGAAGTATTCGGTTTGATTCCAGTCTACGTTATGCCGTCTTATTTCGAGGAATACGGCTTTTACGGCTCGGTTTTTCCTTGCGACGTGAAAAAAGCATTCGAACAAAATCCCGACATAAAACTTGTGGTGATAACGTCGCCCACGTACGAGGGAATCGTCAGCGACGTAAAATCAATCGCTGATATATGCCGCAAAAACGGCGCGATTTTGTTCGTTGACGAGGCGCACGGCGCGCATATGGGACTTTACAAAAAGTTCGGCGAAAGCGCGAGAAGTCTCGGCGCGGATATAGTGGTGAACAGTTTGCACAAGACGTTGCCGTCGCTTACGCAAACCGCGCTTTTGTGCGTTTGTTCGGATAGGGTGGACACATCCGAACTCGACCGCAATCTTGCGATATTTCAATCGAGTTCTCCCTCGTACGTCCTTATGGCTTCCATCGACGGTTGCGTGAGAACGTTAAAAAACGACGGCGCAAAATTGCTGTCCGAGTGGAGCAAGAATATCGACGATTGCAAAAAGTCACTTGAAAGTCTAAACAAACTCTCGATTTTTCAACCGAAAAAAGATTCGCGAGTTTTTGCATACGACAAGTCTAAATTCGTCGTGCTATGCACGGGCGGCGCAATAAGCGGCGTGGAACTCAAAAAGGTTTTGCGAAACGCATACGACATAGAACTCGAAATGGCAAGCGTAAACTACGCAATCGCAATGAGCGGCGCAGGGGATAGCAAAGAGAATTTTTCCGCCCTCGAAAGCGCGTTGTTTGCAATCGACGATACGCTTGCTTCGCGCAACGGTTTGACGACGACGGTTTTGCCGTCATTGCCTAAAAAGGCGTTTGAACCCTATCAAACGCGCACTTTAAGCGGCGAATATGTCGATTTCGACAAATCGGCGGGCAGAGTAAGTCTTGAAAACGTATGGGCATATCCGCCCGGCTCGCCGGTCATCGTCAAAGGTGAAACGGTGTGTCAGGAAGATATAAAAAATCTCACTTTGATGTACGAAAGCGGCGTGAACGTATCGAGCGAGAAACGAGAATTTCCGACTTACCTTTATGTCACAAAAGTATAAAAAACTAAATTAAATTTTCCCCTTTCCCCTTGCAATAATGATATCGCCGGCGGCGGTGATATCGCTTCGTGATGATATCGCGCATTTTTGCACGATGATATCCAAACTTCGTTTGGGTTATGGAATATTCAAATATTCCGCAACTGCGTGCATAGCACGCATTCACCAAGCAAGCACTCGCGCGGAATTGCGATTTGAGTTCTTGTCCGTCTTATTTTGAGAGCAAAGAGGGCTTGCGCGGTTAGTGATTGCGAGAACAAGTGCGGTTTTTGACAATCGCCTCAAAAGTTTTCGTTTCTATTTAAGGGATTCCCACGCTACGCTCTGAATGACGGCGAGGGCGATTGACTTTGCCGCAACGTCGTTTGAGCAATGGGTCATCGCCTTGCGGCTCGTGTTTTGTCTTTTAATAGACAGCGTGCGTGTATAAGCAGGCAACGAACAGGGGATTTTCCCTTGACAAATAAAGTGTCAGTTCCTATAATAGTATATATTAATAGAAGGAGTCGTAAACAATGAAAAGAATCACAACTTTGAAAACGCGCGATCTCAACGAAAGCAAAAAGAACGGCGGCTGCGGCGAATGCCAAACCTCTTGCCAATCTGCTTGCAAAACTTCCTGCGGCGTTGCAAACCAAAAGTGCGAAAAGGCTGCAAAGTAATTTTTGGCAAAATCACAACTAATTCGCAAAGATCGCATAGGCTGTCCTATGCGTTTTTTGTGTAAAAACGTAAGCGTTGCGAGGTTTCGATGTTATAGCAAACGACAACGCGAGAGATAATACAAATGATTCATTCTTTCAAACTTAAAGGATACAATATCGTGCTTGACACGGCAAGCGGAAGCGTGCATAGCGTGGACGACGTGGCGTACGACGTCATAAACTCGTACGAGGGCAAAAGCACAGAGCAAATCGTCAAAGACGTGGTTGCAAAGTACGAAAAACAAGGCGTTTGCGAGCAAGACGTAATCGAGTGTATAAACGACGTAGAGGAATTGAAGGCGCAAGGTAAACTCTTTTCTCAAGACGCGTTCAAGCCCGACGTCGACGTTCTTGCAAAACGCAATACGGTGCTTAAAGCGATGTGCTTGCACGTTGCGCACACTTGCAATCTAAACTGCGAATATTGTTTTGCCTCGCAAGGCAAATATCACGGCGAGCGCGCGCTTATGTCCTACGAAGTGGGCAAACGCGCTCTCGATTTTCTCATCGAAAACAGCGGAACGCGTCGCAATCTCGAAGTAGACTTCTTCGGCGGCGAACCGCTTATGAACTGGCAAGTGGTCAAAGACCTCGTGGCATACGCTCGTTCGATAGAGAAAGAACACGGCAAAAACTTCCGCTTTACGCTCACGACCAACGGTATGCTCGTTGACGACGACGTAATCGAATTTGCCAACAAGGAAATGGACAACGTCGTTTTGTCCCTCGACGGAAGAAAAGAGATAAACGACCATTTCAGACACACCGTAGGCGGCGTGGGAAGTTACGATATAATCGTGCCGAAATTCCAAAAATTCGTCAAAGCGAGAGGCGGAAAAAACTACTATATGCGCGGCACGTTTACTCACAGAAACCCCGACTTCACTAAGGATATTCAAACTATGCTCGATCTCGGCTTCGACGAGTTGAGTATGGAACCCGTCGTATGTCCGCCCACCGACAAGTATGCGCTCGATGAGGATGACAAAAAGGTTATCTTCAAAGAGTACGAGAAACTTGCCGATATGATGATTGAAAGAAGAAAGCAGGGCAAACCCTTTACGTTCTATCACTATATGCTCAATCTCGAAGGCGGTCCGTGCATATACAAGCGCATATCGGGTTGCGGAAGCGGCACGGAATATCTCGCCGTAACGCCCACGGGAGAACTCTATCCTTGCCATCAGTTCGTCGGCAACAAAGAATATCTTATGGGCGACATCTGGAAGGGCGTCACGAACACCGAAATTCAATCCAAGTTCAAAAAGTGCAACGCATATTCGAGAAAAGAGTGCGACGAGTGCTGGGCAAGGTTGTATTGCTCGGGCGGTTGCGCGGCGAATGCATACAACGCCACGGGCGACGTGAACGGCGTTTACAAGTACGGTTGCGACCTTTTCAAAAAGCGTATCGAATGCGCGATAATGCTCAAAGTGGACGAGCAACTCGGTGAAAAAGAATAAGAGTATATGGCAAAAGAGAAAATAGAAAAAACCAACGCTATGCGCATACTCGACCAAAAGAAAGTCGCCTACAAAGAGCATACGCTCGGCATAAACGAAGCGGTGAGCGGCGTTGAAGCGGCAACTCTTTTGGGCGTTGACGAAAGCCTTGTTTTCAAGACTCTCGTGACCGTCGGCAAAAGCCTCGAACACTACGTTTTCGTAGTGCCGGTCGCAAGCGAACTCGACTTGAAAAAGGCGGCGGCGTGCGTAAACGAAAAGAACGTGGAAATGGTTAAATCGAAAGACCTGCTTCCGCTTACGGGTTACGTTCACGGCGGCTGTTCGCCCGTGGGTATGAAAAAGTTTTTCAAGACCACGTTTGACGAAAGCGCGCAAAACGTAGATAGAATTTTCTTTTCGGGCGGGCGCATAGGCTTTCAAATAGAAACCACGCTTTCCGAACTCAAAAAGGCGATAAACTTTCAAGTGAAAGACATAACGGTTAAGCAATAACCGTAGACAATAACGGTAAGCGAAATGATTGCGAAAATCGCACAACACGACGTTTACGAAACCAAAAACGGAGGTTAAAGGAGCGAATATGAGAAAACAAATTAATTCCGTTTTCAAAAACTTAACGACTGCAACGCTTGTTTCGGCGGTGATTTTTGTTGCCGTGTTCTGCTCCTTTGCGCTTTTGCCGACTTCCGTTTGCGAGGCAAATTCCGCAATGCGCTACTATGAGGGGCGCGACTCGTCGGGCGTTATCCTCACCACGAAAGACAGCCCCATAGTCGTAGAAAAAGAGGACTTGACGTTCGATATTCAGTTTGACGAACATTACCTCAACGGGCTTCAAATAGGGTCGGTCAGCGCAAAGTACACTTTCAAAAATACGAGCGACACAGAGGCAAAAACGAACGTCGTTTTTCCTATCGATTTTTTGAGCGACATCAACGCTCAAAATAACGACGATTTTTCAAAATACGGCGTCAAAGTCAACGACGAAACCGTAACGAGCAATCTTCGTTATTCCTACAAAGTTAAGGGCAGTGAGTTTTCGGTAGAGGACGATTTGGAATATCTCAAAGACGAGATTATTACCGACGAGTTCTACACGCCCGAAACAGTCGTGTACAAGTACGTTTACGCCTGCACGGCGAGCGATTCTTTCTGCAAAATGTACTTCGGTGGAATCGACGCTCGCAAAGTCGTTTGCGACAGTATGTACACTGCATACTGGCAAAACCTCGACGGCGCGGAAAGCATAGGCTTTTGGGTGAATAAAAACGAGTATATTTTCTATTCGATTGGCGAGGAAATCGACTTCGCCGCAAGAGCGGAATTTTTCTCGGACTACGAGAGGACAAGCAGAGTCAACGGCTCGTTCAAACTTTTGAGCAAGCAAGACATTACGTTCGGCGACCTTGCATATCAATATTACGACGAAAGTTACGGCGTGAGCAAAACCGACTGGTACAACGCGGTCTACGCAAGTCTTAAAGAAGTCTATTCCAAAATCGCGCAAGGATATAGTTTCAACGTCTACAAAAACTTGTATTGCTGGTTTGAATACGATATGACGTTCGCGCCGAATGAAACTCTCGTAAACGAGGTCGTCGCGCCCCTTTATCCCGACATAAACAAGAGGTATTCGCCGTCCGTTTACGTCTTCAACTATCTCGTGTCGCCGGCTGCCACTTGGAAAAGTTTTGCGGACCTCAGCGTCACGATAAACACGAATTACTATCTCACCG
This sequence comes from uncultured Eubacteriales bacterium, assembly GCA_900547975.1. Classification (GTDB taxonomy): domain Bacteria; phylum Bacillota; class Clostridia; order Christensenellales; family CAG-917; genus CAG-475. Next base: position 9,379 of record URIX01000034.1, read on the forward strand.
ACGCTTCCGAAGACTTCGAGCAAGTCGAGGGCGGCTACGCTTGGCATAGCGATACGCTTCCGAGCAACGAATTGCAATTCTCGCTATGCAAGAGTCAGTATCCGAAGTCGAGTGGCTCAAAAGCGAGTAAAATCATCGCAAATATAATTCTGCTTTCCGTGCTCGAACCGCTTTGTATAATAATCGTCGGACTCGTTATAGTGATTGTCGTCATAAAGAAAACGGAAAAGAGCGCGAAGTACGGCGAGCCGAGAAGCAAGTCGAAACGCGCCCGCAAAAACAAGAATAAAAATGAGAATAAGGCGGATTCCGACTCAAACGACGACGCGCAATACGGCGATATATTCGGCGAAGAAAACCCAAGCGAAAACGAGCCGAAAAATATCGATTTATCGGGCGAAAAAGAAGAAAACGGCGCAAACGACGACAAGGCAGAGTAGTCAAAAACACATAATCGCGAGTATGCAATCGAGAATTATCGATTGCATATTTTTTTGCCCGTTTTCCATTAAAAATTATCGATAGACGGCGAAATATCGATATATTATTGACAATTCGATATAATAAGAAGTATATTTTTATCGATAAAACCAAAGAGGAGCGCTGTATGAACAAAGATAATAAAGAAATCTCGAAGGCGACTCTCAACAGATTGCCGTCTTACCTCAAATATTTGTATCAACTCGACAAACTCAACGTCGCAACCGTTTCGAGCACCACGATTGCAAACGGGCTCAACCTCAATCCCGTGCAGGTGAGGAAAGATATCGCGCTCGTATCGTCGGTGGCGGGCAAACCCAAAATGGGTTACGTCACAAAGGAAATCATAGCCGACCTTGAAAGTTTCCTCGGCTACAACAACACTCACGACGCGATTTTGGTGGGCGTTGGCGGACTCGGCAAAGCGTTTTTGGGCTATGGCGGTTTCGATAACTACGGCTTGAATATCGTGGCGGCGTTCGACAACAACGACAGAATAATAAACACCAAAATCAACGGCAAACCCGTGTACGACGTCGCAAAACTCAAAGAAATCGTCGAAAGATTCAACATTCAAATCGGCATCATAACCGTACCGTCCTACGCGGCGCAAGAAGTTGCCGACAGAATGGTGAACGCAGGCATAAAGGCGATATGGAACTTTGCTTCGGTGCACCTCAACATTCCCTCGAACATCGCGCTCAAAAACGAAGACCTTGCGTCATCGCTCGCGTTGTTGTCCTTGCAAATCCAACAAAACCGCAACGAGTGAAAAGAATAGAAAACGAATCGATTATAAAAACAGAGGCAAGCAAAACGCTTGCCTTTATGTTTTTTTATTGTGGTTTTTTTTGCGTTTTTATGAGCCGTTTGCGTAGGGTTAATGTTCGGCGATTTGAAAAAAATATTGCTATATTTATTATATTATGTTAATATTTTAGGAAGAATAAGGAGATTGATTATGCTCTCACTCGAATGTCAAACAGTGTACGACCTCATTCGCCAAATCGCCGGCGAGGAAGAAGTGTACAAAATCATCGAAGCGGACGAAATTTTGGAAAGAATACCCAAAGCGATACCCCTTTCCAAAATACAGTTGTCGGCAATCATAAGAGAACTCAAAGACAGAGAGTACATACTCGTGAAATACTTTACGCCCGACGAGTACTGCCTCAGCGTGGTTAAGAGACTCGAAGAAGTCCCCAAAACCGCCGCGCAAGCACCTGCCGTAGAGGAAGAAAAGCCGCAAGAGCGCACTCTTTATCAAAACAAACAAATCAAGGCAAAACCCGAAAAGACGGTCGGCAAAGGAGTATTGTTTTTTATGTCCCTTCTCGGAAGCCTTGTGGGCAGCGCGATAGTGGCAGTGGTCACCGTTTTGCTCATAAAGTTCTTATGAACTTAATGCCTGTGAGCAAAGTAAAAAAATTAATAATTAATAATTAATAATTAATAATTGCGGGTGGACTCTGTCCACACCTGAATATCAAAAAACATAACTTTGCTTCAACCATATAATCAGAGATGGGAACGGCGGTTGGGCGCGACGCGTAAAACAACACATCCGGTGAATGTGTTGTAGCCAAAGCGAACGAGGCGGATTGCCTCGCAAACGCCGAAGTCCAAACACCTGAGGAAGGGGGAAAGTTCAAATTCAAGCAAACTTTCTTATTAAAGTAAAGGAATAGCGTATAAAAATGCAAGTGCAAGTTGACAGACAGCACGTCTTGACAAAAAAAGAAAAAGCGGTGATGAGAGTCATCTATCAAGAGGCGGAAAAACAAAACGGCTCTTGTCTTCTCACGCCCATCGAGATTTTCGAGAAACTTCCGCTTGACTTGCCTTTTGAAGAAGACGAACTCGACACAACGTTGCGCAATCTCGAAATCGACGATTATTTCGATATAACCCGTTCGGACAAGAAAGGCGAGTTGGTGTATTGCATCAATATGCAAAAGAAAGGACTTCAATTCGCAAGGGTCGAGCGCGCGTTCAAGAGCAATCTCGTGTTCAAGATACTTTTGACGCTCGGACTCAGCGTCGTGACCGCGCTCATAGGCGTCGGCATAAGGCAGTTGGTGGCGTTTTTACTCGGACAATGAAATTTGAACTGGTCAGTAAATACAAGCCTACGGGCGATCAACCCGAGGCTATAAACAAAATCGTTGAGGGTCTGAAAGACGGATTCAATACCGAAGTTTTGCTGGGCGTTACGGGCTCGGGCAAAACTTTTACTATGGCGAACATTATCGAGCGTATGCAAAAACCGACGCTCGTCATTGCGCACAACAAGACTCTTGCGGCGCAACTTTGCAACGAACTTCGCGAGTTTTTCCCGAAAAACAGAGTTGAATTTTTCGTTTCCTATTACGACTATTATCAGCCCGAAGCGTACATTCCTCGCACGGACACGTACATCGAAAAAGATTTGCAAGTCAACGAAGAAATCGACAAACTGCGCAACTCTGCCACCGCCTCGCTCTGCGAGAGAGAGGACACCATCGTCGTTGCGAGCGTATCCTGTATCTACGGCTTGGGCGCGCCGACCGACTATTTTGAAAACTCGATATCCTTGCGTGAGGGCGACGAAATCGACCGCGACGAACTTGCTCGTCGCCTCGTAGACATTCAGTACAAGAGGGCGGACTTGGATTTCGTGCGTTCGACATTCCGTATGCGCGGCGATACGGTGGATATTTTCCCGTCCACGAGTTCGGAAGTGGCAGTCAGAATCGAGATGTTCGGCGACACCGTCGAGCGCATTTGCGAGATTGACGGCACGACGTCCAAAGTGCTTAACGAACTCAAACATACCTTGATTTTCCCTGCGACGCAGTACGTCATAAGCGGCGATAAAGAGGCGATTTTGCGCCGCATTATGCTCGACAAAGCCGAGCGTGTAAAATATTTCGAGGAAAGGGGAAAACTCATAGAGGCGCAACGCATAGACGAGAGAGTCAACTACGACGTCGAGATGATTCGAGAGGTCGGTTATTGCAGCGGAATCGAGAACTATTCGCGCTACTTCGACGGCAGACAACCCGGGCAAGCACCGTATACGCTTCTCGACTTTTTCGGCAAGGATTTCATCACGTTTATCGACGAAAGTCATATGACCCTTCCGCAAATCCGCGCTATGTACAACGGCGACAGAGCGAGAAAGGACAACCTCGTCGAGTACGGTTTCCGTCTTCCGTCGGCGTACGACAACAGACCCCTTCGCTTCGAGGAATTCGACGCGCGCATACGCCAACTCGTGTGCATGTCCGCAACGCCCGCGCAGTACGAACTGGACAGAGCCGACCTCGTTGCCGAGCAGATTATAAGACCGACGGGACTTTTAGACCCCGAAATCGAAATCAAGCCTATCGACGGACAAATCGACGACCTCATAGGCGAGATAAACGCCGTCGTCAAAAACAAGGGCAGAGTGCTTGTCACGACCCTTACAAAAAAGATGGCGGAAAACCTCACCGACTATCTCAAAGAAGTGGGAATCAAGGTGCGCTATATGCACTCGGACATCGATACGCTCGAACGTATCGACATAGTGAAAGGATTGCGCGAGGGCGAGTTCGACGTGCTTGTGGGTATCAACCTTTTGCGTGAAGGTCTCGACCTTCCCGAAGTGCAACTCGTCGCCATACTCGACGCAGACAAGGAAGGCTTTTTGAGAAGCGAGAGCGCGCTCATTCAGACCATAGGCAGGGCGGCGAGAAACGATAAAGGCAAAGTGATTATGTACGCCGACACTATGACGCAAAGTATGCAAAAGGCGTACGACGAAACTATGCGCCGAAGAAAGATTCAGGACGAGTACAACAAGGCGCACGGCATAGTGCCCAAGACGGTCGTAAGCGCAATCAAAAATTCGCTTGAAATCACCAAAAAGGCAGTTAATAACGAGAAATTGAGCGTTAAAGATATGATTAAGGAAGTTGAACGCCTCAAAGGTCTTATGCAAGTCGCTGCCGAAAGACTGGATTTCGAAAAGGCGATTCTCATTCGCGACGAACTGAACGACCTCAAAAAACAAATCAAAAAATTGAGTTGACAAAGACAAATCGAAAGAGAATAACAAGGCAAATCAGGACAAAACAACAACGATAAAAAGGCGCGAAAAAGCGTGAAAAACGGGCTTTTTGCGCAAGGCATATTTAGAGAAAAAACTATGAGTATCGACAAAATTTACATCAAAGGCGCGAGGGAAAACAACCTCAAAAACATCGACCTCGAAATACCGCGCGACAAACTCGTCGTGTTTACGGGGCTAAGCGGAAGCGGCAAATCGTCGCTTGCGTTCGACACCATTTTTGCGGAAGGACAAAGACGCTACGTCGAAAGCCTTTCCAGTTACGCGCGTATGTTCCTCGGTCAAATGCAAAAACCCGACGTGGACTATATCGAAGGTCTTTCCCCCGCCGTTTCAATCGATCAAAAAACGACCTCGCATAACCCTCGCTCGACCGTGGGCACGGTGACGGAAATTTACGACTACTTCCGCTTGCTGTTCGCAAGAATCGGCACGCCGCATTGCCCGAAGTGCGGACGTGAAATCGAACGTCAGACGGTTGACCAAATCTGCGACAAGATTATGGAAAGAGAGGGCGCAAAACTTCAACTTCTCGCGCCTGTCGTGAGAGGAAGAAAGGGCGAGTACCGCAAGGAACTGGAACAATTCAAGCGCGCAGGCTACGTACGCGTGAGGGTGGACGGGGCGAACTACACCCTCGACGAGGAAATAAAACTCGACAAAAACATAAAGCATAACATAAGCGTGGTTATCGACAGAATCGTGGTTAAGGACGGTTCGCAACGCCGCATATCCGACGCAATCGAAAACGCGATAAAACTGTCCGAAGGGCTTGTGATTGCCGACTTCGACGGCGAAGAAGTGCTGTATTCCACAAAATACGCTTGCCCCGATTGCGATTTGAGTTTTGAAGAACTCACGCCGAGATTGTTCTCGTTCAACAATCCGTACGGTGCGTGTCCCGAATGCGGCGGACTCGGATTCCGCAACGAAATCGACGTAAACTTGCTCGTCACCGACTGGAACAAATCCCTCAAAGACGGCGCGATAAAGGTGAGCGGCTGGGACGCGGGACATATGTCGCAAATGCAATTTAAGGCTCTTTCGCAAGCGTACGGATTTTCTCTCGATACGCCGCTTAAAGACTTGCCGCAAAATATCCTCGACATCATTTTTTACGGCAACGACGGCGACCGTATTCCTATGGAATACAACTCGCGCACGTTCAGCGGTTTTTACAAGGCGAGTTACGAGGGCGTGGCAAGAAACCTTATGCGCCGATTCAACGAAACGGACAGCGAGCTCATAAAAAACGAGATTTCCAAATATATGAAAGAAGTGCCTTGCTCCAAGTGCGGCGGAAAGAGGCTCAAACCCGAAGCACTCGCAGTCACGATTGAGGGCAAGAATATATACGAACTCACCGAGATGTCTATATCGAAACTCAAAGACTTTATGCAATCTCTTACGCTCTCGAACACGCAACATCTCATTGCGGACAGAATTATCAAAGAGATTTGCGCAAGGCTCGACTTTTTGATTAACGTAGGACTGGATTATCTCACTCTTTCGCGTTCGGCAACCACTTTGAGCGGCGGAGAATCGCAACGCATACGTCTTGCAACCCAAATCGGAAGTGGACTTACGGGCGTTTTGTACATTCTCGACGAGCCGAGCATAGGCTTGCACCAAAAGGACAATCAACGCCTATTGCAATCCCTCAAAAATTTGCGCGATATTGGCAACACGCTCATCGTCGTCGAACACGACGAGGAAACCATACGCAGTGCGGATTATATCGTCGATATAGGTCCGGGTGCGGGCGTGCACGGCGGCAACGTCGTTGCGTGCGGAAACGTCGAGGACATCATAAAGAGCAAGGACAGCATAACTGGCAAGTATTTGAGCGGCGAACTCTCGATACCCGTTCCCATTGCAAGACGCTCGTCAAACGGCAAGTTTATCTCAATCAAGGGCGCAAGACAAAACAACCTCAAAAACGTCGACGTCGAGATTCCGCTCGGCGTGTTCAACTGCGTTACGGGCGTGTCGGGCAGCGGCAAATCCTCGCTCGTCAACGAAGTGCTTTATCCCGCGCTTTCAAACGCGCTTATGCGCTCGAACGTCAAACAAGGCAACTACGACAGTATCGAGGGTATCGAAAACGTGGACAAGGTCATTTGCATAGACCAAAGCCCGATAGGCAAAACGCCTCGCTCCAACCCCGCAACTTATACGGGCGTTTTCGGAGATATCAGGGAACTGTTTGCAACCCTTCCCGATTCCAAAGCGAGAGGCTACACCGCAGGCAGATTTTCTTTCAACGTCAACGGCGGCAGATGCGAGCATTGCGGCGGCGACGGTATAATCAAAATCGAAATGCACTTCCTTCCCGACGTGTACGTTCCTTGCGAAGTCTGCAAGGGCGCAAGATACAACCGCGAAACCCTCGAAGTGCGCTACAAAGGCAAAAATATCAGCGATGTGCTCGATATGACAATCGAGGAAGCCACCGAGTTCTTTGCCAACATACCCAAAATCAAAAACAAAATCAAAACGCTCAACGACGTCGGTCTCGGCTACGTCAAACTCGGTCAGTCCTCAACCACTTTGAGCGGCGGCGAAGCGCAACGCGTCAAACTCGCCACCGAACTCTCACGCCGTTCCACCGGCAAAACCGTCTATATCCTTGACGAGCCTACGACAGGACTTCACACCCACGACGTTGCCAAACTCATCACCATTCTCGACCGTCTCGTCGAGCAAGGCAACACCGTCGTCGTCATCGAGCATAATCTCGACGTCGTCAAAGTTGCCGACAACATCATCGACCTCGGACCCGACGGCGGCGACCGCGGCGGTACGATAGTCGCGCAAGGAACACCGGAAGAAATTGCACTTGTGGCTCGTTCATACACCGGTCAATTCCTTAAAACCGTGCTAAATCGCACTATTTAGCGAATAGCATCGGACGCGATTGACTTCGTAACAATCGCTATTCCGTCACTTCGTTCCTTACAAAGTCCCTCGTCTGTCAACTCATTTACGATTTGTAAATTAGGGTTGCCATTCGAAGGATTTTTCCTTGCTCTTCATCTAAATATTGCGATTTGTCGCGCCTTTCTAAAACAGTGCATTTGGCGAATGACAGAAAAACCAAGTTGTCAAAACTAAATGAAACTAATAAAAAAATCGAGCAGTGCGCTCGATTTTTTTTGTATGGTTTGAGTCAATCTTCACTCGATTCCGAATGAGTTTTTGAGCATAAAGCGGATTAAGGATTCGACGGAAGGGATTTCGCGAGCGGTCGTTTGAACGAATCCGTACATCGCAAGAGGGGTGTCGCACACGTACGAAACGGACGGCGTTTCGCTTGCGACGCTCTTTGCGGTTTGGGTGAGTATATCGCCGAAAAGGGCGGTTGTGACAACAACGTCGAGAGAGGTCGGATTCGAGATTATCGCGTCTATAGTTTCTAAAACGTCTTGCATATTCACCGACACGAACGGATAGTCCTCGTTGACGTCGGCAACGATTTTGCGCCACAGTTTTGAAGTGGTGAGTTTATCCGCTTTGTCGGCGAGCGTGAGCGTGCGGCGAGAGTCGTTTGCAAGTTCGTACGCAACGCGTGCGGTGCGCTCGATTTCAAGTTCGCTGTACCTTTCGACGTCGTACGCTTCGCGACCGAAAGCGGCGTTGTTTGCAAAGCTCTTTTCGCCTTCGTATATACCGCCGTTTTTGTCTTGGACAATGCAAAAACCGTGGTTTATGTCGTCGATTCGACGTGAAAAAGCCGTGATTTGCGCATATAAGCCGAGTTGCTTGCGTATGAAATCCACGGCGAGTTCTTCTTGCTTATTGCTTGCAAAAAACAAGACCGCATTTGCCGATTTCGCCTTTTCGATTACTTTTTCATCTGACAAATTTGCCGTTTGAAAATTAAATTTGACGTACTCGTTTTCGTATGCGGAAATTGTCTTTTTCGCTTTCTCGAAAAAGTCGAATGCAAGGGCGTTGTTTGTGTTTATCAAAAGTATGTCGTTCATATGCGCGCGATTATTATGTCTATAAGAATAAGAATATATTAAACCAAATAAAAAAGCGGGTCAAACGGTATTTTGCGCGCAATTATGCGCATAATCTGCCTAAAATGTATAAATATACCGAATAATTATAAATTTATTCATAAAATTCAAAAAAATATAAAAATTTTGATAAATTTTATGCAAAAACGGTTGCAAAAATAAATCTTGCTTGCTATTATATGTCGGTACGTTAAAAATATAAGTTTTTCGGAGATATAAAACTATGAAAAAAATGGCAAAATTCGTTGTTTCGTTTATACTCGTCGCGGTGATTATCGGCGCGAGTTTCGCGCTTGTTGCGTGCAACGGCGACGACAAAAATTACGTTGCCGTCGCAGCAATCGACCTTCTTCAAGAGGACTTCGGCATTGCCGTCAAAAAGGGCAATACGTCTCTTATGAACGCAGTCAACGTCGTCATCGACGAGTGGCTCGCAAACGGCAAAATGAATCAATATATGGATTACTATTCCGCGCTCGCAAACGAGGAAAAGGGCGGCGAGAGCGCAGTTGCGCCCGACGGATTGCAAACGAGTTGGGATTTCGGCTCGGCAACCGAAGTGGTGACTATGTACACCGAAGCGGGCTTTGCGCCGTACGAGTTCTACAAGGGCGAAAACATCGTCGGACTCGACGTTGCGATTATGTCGCAAGTTGCCGTCAATCTCGGCAAAAAACTCGAAGTGAAAGACGTGGTGTTTGACGTCGTTGCGACGAACGTTGCAAATTCGACGGGCGACGCTGTCGGCGCGGCGGGAATAACAATCAACGACGAGCGCAAGCAAGTGATTGATTTCAGCAACGTGTATTCGAGTTCCACTCTCGTCATCGTGTCCGAAAACGGTCAGTATTCGAGCGTCAAGGACCTTGCCGGCAAAACCGTAGGCGTGCAAGAAGGCACGAGCGGCGACCTCATCATCAGCGCGGCAAAGGGCGCGGGATATACCTATGAAAACGAGGACGGACAAGACATCACAGTCACTGCGGTAGGCGCGACCGTCAAGCAATACAAGCAATACGCGCTCGCTTTGCAAGACCTCAAAAACGGACGTATCGACGCAATTCTTATGGACAAAATCCCTGCCGAATTGATGCTCAAATAATGCCGAAACGGGTGATATGATGATTCTTTCAGCAACGATTTCCGAGCGGCTTTACCGCGCGTTCATATACGACGACAGATACAAACTGTATTTTCAAGGACTTGGAAACACACTGCTCATCGCTTTGCTTGCCACGCTCATAGGCGTGGCTATCGGCGTGGTTTTGGCAATGATAAACTACGTCAACAAAAAGACGGGCAAACTCAAAGTGCTTTCGACGATATCCAAAACTTACATAATGATTATTCGCGGCACGCCCGTAGTGCTGCAACTGTTCATAATGTACTTCGTGGTGCTTGCCTCGTCCGACAACGGCATTTTCATAGGCGCGTTGACGTTTGGACTCAACTCGGGTGCATACGTTGCCGAGATAGTAAGGGCAGGTTTTGAAAGCGTTGACTACGGACAAATGGAAGCGGGCAGGTCGCTTGGAATGTCCACGTCGCAAACTATGATAAAAGTTGTCACACCGCAAGCGGTGCGCAACGTGTTGCCGCCGCTCTTCAACGAGTTTATAACCCTCGTCAAGGAAACGGCAATCGTCGGCTACGTCGGCATACTCGACCTCGGCAAAGTCCCCGGAATTATACAGTCGAGAACGTTCGATTATCTTTTCCCGCTCTTGATTGCGGCGTGTATGTATCTGATAATCGTTATGGGGCTTACGGGCATACTCAAACTCGTTGAAAAGCAAATGGCAAAGACCGACCGCAACTACACGCGCATAAAAGTGCGCGGCAAGAAAAAAGATTTTATCGAGGAGACGTAAGGTATGTTGAGCGCAATAAATCTGACAAAAAAATTCGGCGATTTGCTCGTGCTCGACGACATCACCGAAACGATAAACGAGGGCGAAAGGGTTGTAATCGTGGGCCCGAGCGGCGGCGGTAAATCTACGTTTTTGCGTTGCCTAAACTGCCTTGAAGACCCGACTGCGGGCAAGATTATGTTTGACGGTGTGGACCTTGCCGACCTCAAAGTGGACATCAACGAACAGCGTGAAAAAATGGGTATGGTTTTCCAACAATTCAACCTGTTTGGCAATATGACGGTCAAGGAAAACATCACGCTCGCACCCGTTCAAATCGGCGTAAAAAATATGCGTAAAGCAAAGCTCAAAAACGCTTTCGTACCCGTGTACAACAAGTGGTATTCTCTTTTCGGCACGGCGTACAACAAGAATGTGGATAAAAAGGTCGAAACGCTCAAATCCAAACTTGAAATGTTGAAATCGCAACTTAAACCTATCGTTTCTGCGTGGGAAAGCACGAAATCCACAAAAGAAATAAGCGGAAAAACGTACGCCGTTTACGACCCGAAACTTACGAAGCAAAAACTTAGTCTGACCGAAAAAATCGAGCAGATCGAGCGCAAAATAACTCACGCAACTCACGCCGAGCCAAAGAGCGTTCAGTCTCTCGTTTACACCTCGAAAAAGCAAATCAAAGAGGACGCGCAAAAGCGTGCAGACGAACTCTTGAAGCGTATAGGACTCGAAAGCAAAGCGGACGTTTATCCATCCACTTTGAGCGGCGGACAGAAACAGCGCGTGGCAATCGCGCGTGCGCTTGCAATGAATCCCAAAGTTATGCTTTTCGACGAGCCTACGTCGGCACTCGACCCCGAAATGGTGGGCGAGGTGCTCGATCTTATAAAGCAAGTTGCAAACGAGGGTATGACGATGGTTATCGTCACGCACGAAATGGCGTTTGCACGAGAGGTCGGCACGAGAATTTTGTTTATGGCGCAAGGCAAGATTTTGGAACAAGCGCCGCCCGAAGAATTTTTCACGAATCCGAAATGCGACAGACTTAAAGAGTTCCTCAAAAAAGTGTTATGAAAAAAATCCTCGCAAAATTTGCGAGGATTTTTTATTTATTCAGATTATGCTTATTCGCAGACGGAATCGGAATCGCAAGGCGATGACCGTAGCGAGCGTCGAGCTTGACGGATAGTACAAGTGAACGGGCGAGTGTGGATTTTTT
>URIX01000035.1 GCA_900547975.1 uncultured Eubacteriales bacterium
CCCTTGTGCGTGTAGTACAAGCGACTGCGCCGTCCGTTGGCCACTGCCTGGCGCACAAAGCGCAGTGGCATAAGTAGAGAAATGCCCCTATTTATGTGAGTGCCGACTTCCCCTCTTGCGAACGATGTGCAATTTTGCAAAGAAATGGCGCAAGTTTGAGCAATAGGGGAAAGCCCGAAGGGAAGGGGTGATGTGTTATTTTAAGATTCACGCACTTCACTTTTGTAGAGGAAGAATATTTATTTGTTGCTTCCATCGCAACGCCGTTTGAGTAATTAATTAACTTGTAAATTTATTTCTTGCAAATAATATCGATTTATGCTACAATTATTTAGAAAAATAAAAGTATGACGAGCACGCGTTAAATGTGTTAAAGGGAATTATGGAATACAAAATGCTGTTTTTACCTATGAAAATAGGTAATTGCGAAATTAAAAACCGTATCGTTATGTCGCCTATGCTTATGGGCTTCGGTCAGTTCGACGGTTGCGTCACCGAGCAACTTATGGACTACTACGAGGAACGCGCAAAGGGCGGTACGGGGCTTATCATCACCGAAATCACCCGTATAAACGACATGCACGGTTCGGCGGCGTTCGCGCAACTCGGCGCAAGCCACGACTATCAAATTGCGGGTCTTCACGAGTTTGCAGAGCGTATACACAAACACGGCGCAAAACTTTTCGTGCAGTTGCATCACCCCGGACGTCAGAACGTCGGTCTTGCAATCGGCACAGTACCCTTGTGTATCGCAATGACGAGAATGTTCAAGAGTTTCCCCAAAACGCTGTTCAACATCGCGCCTTTTATGTCGAAACATAATATCGCATTGTCGTCGGTGTCCGCGTCGAAGTGTGAACCGAGTTATTTTGCAGGCGGCAGAGTGCGCGCTTTGAGCCATAGGGAAGTCAAAAAAGTTATCCGTCAATTTATAGACGGCGCGGTACGTTGCCAAAAAGCGGGTATCGACGGCGTGGAACTTCACGGCACGCACGGCTATCTTATCCAACAATTCCTTTCGCCCAACACCAACCATAGAACGGACGAATACGGCGGAAGTTTTGAAAACAGACTTCGTTTCTTGCGCGAAATCGTGGAAGGAATCCGCAAAGAATGCGGCGATTATCCCATCATCGTGCGCCTTACTCTCGACGAGTTCTATTCCAAAATAGGCAAACCCGAAAAAGGCTACAACTTCGAAACGGGCTTGAAATACGCAAAGGCTATCGCAGATATGGGCGTTGACGCAATCGACGTTTCGAGCGCGGCGTACGACACGTTCAACTACTGGCTCGAACCCACGAGTTTCGATTGCGGCTGGCGTAAATATCTTGCGGCGGCAGTCAAAAAAGAGGTCAATATTCCCGTTATCGCCGCAAACCTCATTCGTACGCCCGCACAAGCGGAAAAACAACTCGAAGAAGGCGATCAGGACTTCGTATCCCTCGGCAGACCCCACATCGCCGATCCGCACTGGGCGGAAAAAGCGCAAAGCGGTCACGAAAACGAAATCAAACGCTGCCTTTGCTGCTTGTACTGCATACAGAGTATGCAAGACAACGCCTATCACGGCGATCACGGCTATTGCGCGGTCAACCCCACGGTCGGCAGAGAAAAGGAATTTGACAATCTTCCCAAAGACGGAAACGGCAGAGCGGTCGTTGTCGTCGGCGCGGGCGTTGCGGGGCTTACTTGCGCGGAAATGCTCGGTCGCAGAGGTTTCAAAGCAATCGTGCTTGAAAAAGACAATCAAATCGGCGGACAAATTCAACTTGCAAACAAACCGCCAAAGAAAGAAAAACTCGGCTGGTCGTTTGAAGATATGCGCACCAATGCGGAAAAATTCGGCGCGGAAATCCATCTCAACACAGAGGCGACGCCCGAAGTTATCGCAAGTTACAATCCGTATGCGGTTGTCGTTGCAACAGGTGCTTGTGCGGTCAAACCTCGCTCTATAGAGGGCGTAAATCTTGAAAACGTCTACACGACCACGCAAATTTTGAGCGGTGACGTCAAACTCGAAAACAAGAAAGTCGCTCTTATCGGCTCGGGTATGACGGGTCTCGAAACGGCAGAATTGCTCGTGGAAGACGGCAACAAGGTTATAATCGTCGAAATGGCGGACACTCTCGCGCCGGGAACGTGGTTCCAACACCTCGACGACATCGTGCCGAAACTCGACGCAAAGGGAACGCAATATATCCTTTCGCACAAACTCAATTCGATTGACGAAAAGGGCATAGTTATAGAGCCGGTCAAACTCGACAAGAATCGCAAACCCGTAAGCCAAGGCAAGCCTTATCACGTTGACGCGGACGCGGTCGTGCTTTCGCTCGGCGCACGCTCGGTCAACTCGCTTGCAAAAGAACTCGAAGGCAAGGTAAAGAATCTTTACGTCATCGGCGACGCGAAGAAAGTGGGAAGAATTGCCGACGCAACGCGCGAAGCGTACGACGTCGCAATCCACACAATCAAATAATACGACATAGAAAAACAATTTGATATTTGCAACTTATGCGCGATTTAATGCGGTTAGATACCGCAAAATCACGCATTTTTTTTTGTCTTGCGACAAAACTTTCGATATGATAGAATAGAACTATAATATTTGCGAGGACAGATTATGTATAAGTATATTCCCGTCAACTACGACGAGTCTCTCGTGTCTTTGGCTTGTTCGGTGCTGAAGCATTTTGGCGCGCCGTATACGCATTGCACGCTCGAGGAGTTTGATAAGTTGCTTGCAAAAGGCTACAAAAACGTCGTGGTTATGCTGTTTGACGGTATGGGGACGGCGATTCTCGAAAAGCATAAACGAGTTGCGCCGTTTTTAATCGAGCATAATATTCGCCGGATAAGTTCGGTTTTTCCGCCAACGACGACCGCCGCTACGACGTCAATCGAAACGGGACTTACGCCTTGCGAACACGGCTGGCTCGGCTGGGCGCTGTATTTCAAAGAAGTTGACAAAAACGTATGCCTTTTCACTAACACCGAGTTCGGTAAGGACGAAATTGCCGCAGACTATCCCGTAGCAAAAACCGCGATACCTTTCGATAATCTCGAAACGAAAATTCGAAAAACAGGCAAACAAGCGTATTTCGTGTCAAAACACGCCGGTATAACGACGGATTCGGTGCAAACGACTTGCAATATCGTGCGCGAACTTTGCAAAAAAGAGGGCGAAAAGTATATTTATTGCTACTGGAATCAACCCGACCACGATATGCACGATTTCGGCACTACGCACGCAAGCGTAACAGAGCAAATCCGCCTCATAAACGACGAAGTAGAGACACTTTGCAAGGACTTAAAAGACACGCTCGTCATAGTCACCGCCGATCACGGACTTATCGACGCAGAGTGGAAGTCGCTTTGCGATTATCCCGAAATTGCCGATTGTCTCGAACGAGTGCCGTCCATAGAGTCGCGCGCGATGTCGATTTTTGTCAAAAAGGGCAGAGGAACAGAGTTTGAAAAGGCGTTTAACGCCGCATTCGGAAAGGATTATATACTTTTAAGTCACGACGAAGTGCTCGAATGCAATCTTTTCGGCGACGGTAAACCCAACGCGAGATTCGAGGATTTCGTGGGCGACTACGTTGCGATTGCGACGGGAAAAATCTGCATAAATCCGTTTGCACTCGACGAAGAACCTTTTATCGGTATGCACGCAGGCGCAAGCGAGGACGAAACGTTCGTTCCGTTTATCGCAATAGAAACCTAACGCAATCGTTTTATGACGATAAAAACTTAATGCGAGCATTTTGTCGCAATAAAAACTAATGCGAGCAATTTATACAATACGAACTTAAAATCCGCAATCTTTGCGGATTTTTTTCGATGTTCGGCTTTTTGCGAAATATTAAAAAAATTTCTAACAGAGGTAAAATTGCCTATTGATATTTTTATATCTGTATAGTAAAATATTTATGTAAGAAACAATTATTTTGCGCTCTGCAAAAAGCGGCGCGCTATGAGGGTATAATTATGAAATACAACATTCAACTCACCCCCGAACAAGCCGACATTCTCAACGGCAAGAAAGGGGAAACGATGGCAAAGGTTATGGAAACTCTCGTTATGTTCGGCGATATTTTCGGCGCAAAACGTATGGTTGAAGTAACGCACAAAGAAGGGCATCTCGTCACGAGTTTCGGCATCGGACTTTTGAAGCCTCTTTACAAGACGATGGACAGACTCATTGCCGACGGTATCAAGACGCAAGGCACTTTCACTGTCGACCCTCGTCCGCTCGACAGAGAAAACGTGAAATATTCCTTGCTTGACAGACTCGTCAACGAGAAGATTATGTATTCTCAACAAAAGCATTACGAGGAACAACTCAAAGCCGTCGGCCTTAAAGACGCAAATGCGTTCACATGTGCTTGCTATCTCGACGAAGTGGGCAATATACCGAAGAAAGGCGACATTCTTTCTTGGGCGGAATCGAGCGCGGTCGTTTACGCAAACTCTGTTCTCGGCGCACGTTGCAACCGCAACAGCGGTATGCTCGATTTGTTCGGCTCTATCGTTGGTTGCGTTCCCGAATTCGGTCTTCTAACGGACGAGGGCAGAAAGGCAACTTGGATCGTTAAAGTGGAAACCACCAAAATCCCCGAAGCGCAAATCCTCGGAAGCGCAATCGGCATGAAAGTCGTTGAGGACGTTCCGTACGTTTACGGTCTCGACAAGTGGATAGGAAGCGAACTCACGGACGAAGCGAAAGGCTATCTCAAAGATTTCGGCGCGGCAACGGCGTCAAACGGCGCGGTCGGTCTTTATCATATCGACAATCTTACCCCCGAAGCGAAGGAACTCGGCGAAAAACTTATCGTCGAAAATCCCAAAGTGTACGTTATCGACGACGCGGAACTCGAAAGAGTGTACAAGAGTTATCCGAATATGTGGAAAAAGCCCGACAGCAAAGCCACGATGGCATTCGTCGGTTGTCCGCACCTCACCTTCACGCAACTCAACGAGTGGACGGATATGATTGAAAACGCGCTCAAACAAAGCGGAAAGAAGAAAGTTGCGTTGCAAACCATCGTATGTTCCGCACCCGACGTCGTTGCAAAGTTCAAAAAGACGCCTGCATACAATCGTCTCGTCGCAACGGGCGCAAAACTTACAAGCATTTGCCCGCTTATGTACACCAACAATCCGCTCACAAAAGGCAAATCCATCGCGACTTGCTCAAACAAACTGCGCACGTACAGCATCGCAAGATACTTTAAAACCGCAGACCTTCTCAATATCATAGCAGGAAAGGAATAAGATTATGAAAACATTTAAGGGTAGAGTTATAGCGGCAGGCAACTTCAAGGGCGAAGCCGTAGTTTCAAGACAAGGCGTGAACACTCTTGCGACATTCCAAAAGAGCGCGCTCACAAATGCAAAACAAGTTATCGTCAGCGACCAAAACAACAAGGACATCTTCGGACTCAACATCACGGGCAAGGCGCTTTGTCTTCCTCAAACCATAGGTTCGACGACGGGCGGTCTCGTCATTCAAACCGTATGCTCGATGGGCATCAATCCCGCGGCGTTCTTGTTTGCGGACCACATCGATTCGCTTGCGGCAAGCGGAATCGTGCTTGCAAAGATTTGGGAAGATTCCAACGTCATTGCCATCGACCGACTCGGCGACGAATTTCTAAAATCAGTCAACACGGGCGACACCGTAACCATCACCGAAGACGGCACTGTCACGGTTGGTTGATAAGGTTAATACAAAGAGAGATTGCAGAAAGCGTTTATTTGAAAAAATATAAGTTTAGGCAATCTAAACGGTTGAAATCATTATGTTAAGATAAACAGTCCGCTCGATTGAACGGACTGTTTTCAACCAAAATTATTATGAATTTAATCTATTTAGATTAATTTTTTAGCGTTATGCAATGTGAAATTTTAACGACGTTTGAGAATCGTGTCTGTCAAATTCAGCGTTTTTCGTTTATAAATTCCTCAATCAAATCGAGGGCGTGTTTTATGACGTCGAGCGAATAGGCGTAACTTATGCGGACGTAGTCTTTTCCGCTTTTGCCGAACGCGCCGCCGGGGACGACCGCAACGTTTTTGGAATCGAGGAGGGAATATGCAAACTTTTCGCCGTCCGTATTTGTGGATTTTACGCTCGGAAAGACATAAAATGCACCTCGAGGCTTGAAGCATTTGAGTTGCATTGCAGATAGTCGCTCGAAAACGTATTTTCTGCGCTTGTCATACTCGTCGCGCATAAGGTGTACTTCCTTGAAGTTGTCCTCGAACGAGGCGTTGAGCGCTTCGAGAGCAACGTATTGCGCGGCGGTCGAGGCACACATAATCGCATACTGATGTATTTTGAATATCACGTCGATTATCTCTTTCGGGGCGCAAACGTATCCGAGCCGCCAACCCGTCATTGCAAAATATTTTGAAAACCCGCTTATCACTATCGTGCGTTCGCGCATACCGTCAAGGGAAGCAATCGACGTGAATTTTGCGCCGTCATAGGTCAATTCGCCGTATATTTCGTCGCTGAAAACGATTAGATTGTGCTTTTTTATGGTCGGCACGAGTTTTTCGAGGTCGGATTTTTCCATAATCGCGCCCGTAGGATTATTGGGATAAGAGAGCAAAAGTCCTTTCGTCTTGCTCGTAATCGCTTTTTGTAATTCGTCTTTGGTGAGTTTGAAGTCGTTTTCGATTTTGCATTCGATTGGCACAGGGATTCCGCCCGCAAGCATTACGAGAGGCGCATAACATACGAAACACGGTTCGGGAATAAGGATTTCGTCGCCTTGTGCGATCACCGCTCGAAATGCGGCGTCTATGCCTTCGCTTGCGCCGACGGTGATGATAATTTCGTTTTCGGGGTTGTATTCGACCTTCGAAAATTGTTCCGTATAAACGGAAATTGCCTTGCGAAGTTCAAAAAGTCCGGCATTTGCGGTGTATTGAGTTTTGCCTGCTATTATACTGTTTATTCCCGCTTGCGAAAATGCCGTAGGTGTGGAAAAGTCGGGTTCGCCCACACCGAGAGATATGCAGTTTTTGCGTGTTGCGGCTATGCCGAAAAATTCACGTATACCGGAAGGTTGTATGCTTTGCGCGATAGGATTCAGCAATTTAGAATAATCCATTTTTCCTCTTTTAAGCTTTGAATTATAATGCTTTTATAACATATATTATATGAATTGTCACGTATATTTTTTCTTCAAGAGATTGAGTTAAATCAAAAGCATAAGTTCAAGTCCGCCTATTGCGGCGAAAAGAGCGGGAACGCCCACGAGGAAACCGCGCTTTATGAAATCTAAAAAGGTGAATTTGACGTTTTGTGTTTTAAGAATCGAGTTCCACATAATTGATGCGAGCGCGCCTATCGGTGTGAGCAACGCGCCGAGATTCGAGCCGATAACGGAAGCGTAAATCGCGCCTTTGAGGTTTTGCGCAGACACGCTTTGAAGAATTTGAGAATACAAAACCGACATCGGTATGTTGTTCATAAGGTTTGCAAAAAGTGCGGACGTAGTGCCGAAAGTCAGGGCGCAATCGGCGTTTTGCAAGGATGCGGCAAGATATTTTGTTACGCCGCATTGATTGAGCGACAGCACGATGACGAACATCGAAAGCAAAAACGGCACGAGTTGCCACGGAAGCCGCGCAATCGTTTTTCCTATGGGTTTTAGCGATTTTTTTTGCGCAAGAGTTGCGACGGTGCTTGCCACGAGAACGAATCCGAACGCGCAAAGCGACACAATCCACATTTCAACGCCGATATACGACGATATTGCGAGCATTATCGTTGCAAGGCACAGTGCGACAAGACCTATGACAAGGCAAGGTTTGTTTTCGATTGCGACTTCGCTTTCGTGCGCGTTCATAGGCAGAGAAAGTTTCTTTCTGAACATCAGATACAGTATCGCAAGGGAAGAAAGCCCCGCAAATATCGTCGGCAGCGCCATTACGCCGACGTATTCTGCAAAGCCGACTTTCATTGATGTGGCAAGGTATATGTTTGTCGGGTTGCCGATTATCAAAAACATACTCCAAGTGTTTGCGGCGACAAATTCGGTGAAGATAAACGGAATCGGGTCAATGTCGCAGTTGCGCGCAAAATAGCAGATAAACGGCGTAAAAGTGAGGATAATCACGTCGTTTGAGGTGAAAACCGTCAATATCGACGTCGTGATATATAAAAGTAAAAACAACTTCTTCTGACTTGCGCCTGCCTTTTTGAGTACGGCGTTTGCGAGCCATTTGAAAAAGCCTATTTCGTCGAGATACACGCTTAGCGCGGTCATCGAAAGGAACAATACGAGGATTTTGAGGGGATTCACTTCGTCGTTTGAGGTAAACTGCGCCCAAACCGCCTTTGCGTCCACGCCGCCTGCCGCAAGCAGAATTATCGCACATACAAGGGGAATGAGCCAGTACAGACTCAATCCGAATTTGCCTATGCGCAAGCGCAGATTGAAAAGCGTAGAGAGCAAGATGCCCAGCGCGCAGATTATAAATACACTCAGTTGAAACGCCATACTTTCCTCGTTCGTACAATCGTTATTATGCTCGCAATCAATCGAAAACGCAACGGTTTCGACTTGTTTTTCAAACTCAGCTCGAAAATTGAAGATATTAAGGAAATCCTTATGTTTTTCTTTATGGACAAAATCGAAAAACGGTGATAAAATGTTTGTTTAGAAGGTGATAATTATGTTTGAAATCGTAACCGACAATACCGCAGACCTTTTTGAAGGCTATTATGACGAAAATCCCACGAGGCGTTTGCCTTTTTCTTTCACGCTCGAAGACCGCTTCTACGAGAAAGACGACGAGTATCCAATCGAACTTTTCTATGAAAAGTTGAAAGCGGGCAAACTCGTCAAAACATCTCAAATCAATCCCCACGACGCCGAAGTTATGTTCGAGCAAGTGCTCCAAGAGGGCAAAGACTTGCTTTATATCGGCTTCTCGTCGGGCATGAGCGGAAGTTTCGACAATATATCCTACATCGCAAAAGGCTTGCGTATCAAATATCCCGACAGAAAAATTATCGTCATCGATACGCTTGCGGGCGCAGGCGGCGAAGGCTTGCTCGTTTACTATGCAAAGAAAATGCAAGACGAGGGCAAGAGTATGGAAGAAATCGCCGAATGGGTTGAAAATCACAAACTCAACGCGCACCATTGTTTCATCGTCAGCGACCTCATCAATCTTCGCAACAGCGGACGTATTTCCACGCTCGCCGCGCTTTTCGGAATGATAGTGCATATCAACCCCGTGCTCGAACTCACCACGCAAGGCAAAATCGGCATCGTCACAAAATCCATCGGCAGAAAGAAGTCTATTTCCGAAATGGTCAAGTTTTTCAAGACGAACTACGTCAAGGACGACAACGATTTTATCCTCATCGGACACACGAATTGTCCCGAAGAAGCCCACGCTTTCGGCGCGCAAATCGAGCAACTTTCGGGCGGTATTCCCGTCAAGTACGGCTACATCAATCGTTTGGTGTCCGGCTGTGCGGGGTATAATGCGCTTGCCGTTTTCTTTATGGGCAAAACTCGTGTTTGAGTGCGCTATTGAGCGCATAGCGGCGTCAGACACCTTCGCCCGTCAACTCATTTACGCTTTGTAAATTAGGGTTGCCGTGCGGAAGTATCTTCCTTGCTCTGCATCTCAATATCGCACTCAAACGGTGTGGTATTTGGCAAATAGCTTCGTCAGTCGCGTCTTGCCTCAAAATCACGTACGCTTATGTACGTTGGATTCAAGCCGAACCTTCCTTGTCTGACGCTCAAATACCGCACTCAAATTGTTCTGCTAAAGGGCAGAGTAGTTGTATAAGTACGCCTTGAACGAGTGCTCGTTAAAAGTCCGCTCTACAAGTTCGCGGACGGCGGTTTTTATTCCGTCTTCGAAGTTGCAAATCTCGTGTACGAGTAGTCTTCGAATAAGTGTTCGGATTAAGGTTCGCCTTCCACAATTATTAATTATTCATTATTCATTATTAATTATAAAAGCCTCGCAATCTGCGAGGCTTTTATAATTAAATTCGTTTCGGGTCTTTTTTATCTTTGTCGCCGTTTTTGCGTGTTAGATATATCGAAGCAAAGATTGCGCTTCCTGCAAGCGCGACGATTATCGCAAGCACAATCGCCACGATTTGTACAGTCGTAAGTCCGTTTATCTTCAAATGCTCTTTTTCGATGTAGCCGACTTTGCCGTCAAAGGTTACGAGATAGAAGTTGTCAAGCGTTTCGAGCACTTCGACTTGACTGCCGTCAACGATTTGAAGTATGACTTCGCTGTTTTTGTCGGCAGCGGCGTATACGTTGACCATTCCGCCCACTCTGTCGGCGTTGGCTCTGCCGTAAACTTTGTCTTTTTCGTCAACGATTTCAACGTATTCCTCGATTGCGGACGAGTTGACGAAATAGGTGTTTTCGCCGTACTGCACAATCGTCCACTTTGAGTTGTCGTAGCCTGCGACGTCGCTTATGCGAGCAACTTTTTCGCCTGCTTTAATCTCGATTGCGCCGTTTTGAGAATAGGGCAGAGCGTAAAGCGTGACGTCCTCTTTTGCGACGTATTCGCCGCTTAACGCGGTCGTTTCGGCTACTGTGAAGTCGTCTTTCGATACGATTGCGAGTTTGTCGCCGACAAGCGCATACCTAAGATTTTCGTCTGCGCCTTCGATTGCCTTGTCAATGACAAGATACACGTCGCTCGAAGCAATTTGCGTGTTTTCGAGTCTTCCGTCCCACGAGTATTCGAGCGCGCCGCCGTCGGCGGTTGCAAAATAGTATTCGCTTCTTTCTAATGTCGGGAGCGTTGCGTTAAAACTTTGCTTTGTCGTTGCGTGTACGTTGAGCGTGCCGACGAAACTTTCTTCGGCGGTGAATACGACGTTTTCGCCGTCAAGGCATACGCTCGTTATGCTCGCTTTCAGATTTGCCGCTTTAACGGCAATCGTTTGGCTTTGATTTGCGTAATAAGTGACGATTCTGTCTTTGAACGCGACGTACGCTTTGCCCGTATAGTCGATTGCAAAGTCGACGGCTTCGGCAAAATCCGCGTTTGCAACGTCAAAAAGTTTAGTTCCGTTGCGGTCTATGCACAAAACGGAATCGGCGGTGAGGACGTAAACGTTCGTGCCGTTTTTGGCGGTTGCGATACGCTTGCCGTTTTCGACGTCGAATATCTTTATGAGCGAGTTGCCGATTGCGGTGTATACGCCGCCTTGTGCGAGCGCATAGAGTTTGTCCGAATACGCAACGTCTTGGGCTCCCGATAGTTCGTACGTTTTTGTGGTTTTTCCGCCCGAAAATCTGTCTATTCTGTCTTGGAATACGCAATATACGTCACGCTCGGAAGAAGTGAGCGCAAGGGGGGTATCGTCGAGTTTTTGCTCGATGAGAACGCCGGATTTGTCAATGGTCGCAAGACGGGAATTGTTTTTGTCCGCAACGATATATCCGTCGTCAATGGTGCACAAATCAACGGGATTGTCGAGGTGATACGCGTCGTTGCCGGTCATCGTTATGGACGTTGTTCTCGAAAGACTCGATTTGTCGCTTGAGAGCGTGTATACGACGACGCTCTTGTTTTCGATTGTGAATACTCTGTTGCCGTAAGCAAAGAACGCTTGCGGATAAATTTCGGTGTGGAAAAGCAATTCGCCTGTGGTTTTGTCGAGGCAAATCAATCGTTTTTGCCCCGTGGCGGACAAAACTTCAAGCGCGTACACGACGTCGCCGACGTACGCTTGCGTAATGTTTTGCGTTATGGGGTGTGCTTCGACAGTATTGGAAGTTGTGTCGAATTTCACTAAAAACGCGTTGCCGTAAATGGACGGGAAAGTGTAAAGATTGCCGTTTTCGCCCGCGATTGCGTTAGAGCCTGCAAGTTCGTCGGGGGAATCTTCCGCATCGACGTTGTAAGTTATCGAAAGGTTTTTGTCGTAAATTGTCAACGCGCCTTTCGGAGAGTGGGCGTAAAGGCGAGTGCCGTCGCTCGTTATCGAAGCGATACGAGAGGGCGATGTCAGAGCGACTTCGACCGCGTTTGCGGTTTTGTCGGATAAGTCTATCGTGTAATATTTGTCGTCCGCTTGCAAAAACGCCACGTTTTCAAGCACGAAAAGGCTTGTTACATTCTCGAAATCCGTCTCGTAAACGTAAGTGTCCGACGAGTCGTTGGGGCGCACGAAAAGCGAGTGAACGTCCTTGTCGTACACCAAAAGATAGTCGGCGTTTGCGCTGACCAAAGACGGATTTGCCGATTGAAAATAGTTTACGGTCGGGAAAAGTCTGACGAAATCGACATCTCGAGTGCTTTCCGCGCTCGCGTAAGACGTTGCGAAAGCACTTGAAAAAACCGCCGCAAAAATGGCGGCAAACAGCAATATCGTCAATATTTTTCTTGAATTCTCAATCGTCGTTTTCATACGTATAAGTATAATCAAATTGCAACTTTAAGTCAAGATAATAACTTTATTGCTTGAAATATTCGTGCGCGTGTGTTAATATCTAAAAAAGGTATATATATGGCAAACAAAAAACGTTATTATAAAAATCGCGCCCCGAAGAGGAATCAAGAGGGTGCAAACGAGCAAACGGCAAAGTATTCCGAAGCGCAACTCACGCTTTCTCTCGAGGATTTGGGTATAGGCGAATCCACTTGCGAACTTCTTTCAAAAAACCGTATTTTGACGGCGGCAGACCTTGTAAAACGCACCGAAAAGGATATGTACAAGGTGCAAGGACTCAACAAAAAGATATTGTTTGAAGTTAAGGACGCTTTGAGGGCAAAAGATATGGAATTGCGCCCCGACCCGCAAAAACAAAACGCAAACGCAGAGCAAAAGCAGAACGCGACGGACTTTGGCAAGCAAAACGAGTTCGGCGGCGAGCAAAAGGGCAAATCCGACAAGAAAAAGCCGCAAAACGACGTGCAAAAACGCGACGTAAACGATAAAGAAACAAGCGATAAATCCGCAAAATCCGAAAGAGCGGACAAGGGCGAAAAAACTCGCGCTTCCAAATTCGGTCTTTCCGACCGCGTGGGCGCAAAGCCGCAACAAAACAAAAATCAGCAGCCGCAAAAGCAAAACGACAAGAATAAGCAAAAAAACGTCGAAAAACTCACCGAGCCGCTCAAGCCCGGGCAATGGCGCAAAGTGCTAAAAGGCGGAAAGTGGGGATATTCCAACGGTTTCAAAATCGTTATTCCCACGATATACGACGAGATTTTTGCGTTCAAAGAAGGGCTTGCTTCCGTCGAAATCGATGAAAAATGCGGCTATATCGACGAGGAAAACAACGTCGTCATTCCTCTCGACTACGACACCGCTATGAGTTTTTCCGAAGGTCTCGCAATGGTTTGCAGAGGGGAAAAGTGCGGCTACATCAACAAGAACAACGAAGTTATTATTCCGTTTGAATACGACGCAGGTACACCGTTTGAAAACGGCGAAGCCAAAATCAAAAAGGACGGCAAGTGGGGAACTATAACTGTAGAGGGTAAAATCACCTGGATTTAAGTTTTCCTTTGCTTGTGCGCAGGAAAATGAAAAACACTGCCAAAAACACACAATCTTCAAGGATTTCCGCATTGCGAGTTATCGCGACCGCGGTTATCCTTTTTTTGTTTTTTAGCGTGATTTTTGCGCCGTCCGTTGCGGACGCGGTATGTCCCGACGGTTATATCGAAAACGTAAAGGACAAAAACCTCGATTGGCAAAACGGCGAGGACGAACTTAATCTCGAATACGTCAAAACTCGTGTGAAAAGTTGGCTTTCCGACCCGCAATACGACTTTTCCGCACTCGAAAAAGATCCTATCGTGGTTGCGGTCGTCGATACGGGCATAAACTTCGATCACGAGATTTTCACGGGCAGATACGACGAAAACGGCGTTGCGACCGACGATAAAATCGGCAGATACGACGTGCTTTTGCGCAACGAAAAGGGCGATATTATAACCGTCAACACCGCAAACGAACTTAAAAACGCGTACGATGACCATCCCGACAAACACGGCACGCACGTTGCTGGTATAATTGCGACGTTCATTCACGAACTCGACCTTGAAAAATATATCAAAATCTTGCCTATAAAAGCCTCGAAAGGCAAGAGTTTTTCAACGACGGGCGTTGAAGACGGAATAGCGTTTGCCGTTGAAAACGGCGCGGACGTTGTAAATCTTTCACTTTGCGAGGATAAGGTAGGCACGGAAACTTCCGAATTTAACAAAATGATAACCGACGAATATGCTCAAAAAGCGGTTTTTGTCGCGGCGGCAGGAAACGGCGGAAAATCGTCTTCCGCAAAGGACATTTGGGGTAATTTTTATACCTATTATCCTGCGGCAAGCAAAAACGTCATCGGCGTTATGAATTACACCACCAAAAACGGCAAAAAGAAGATTGCTCCGACATCGAATTACGGCTCGGCATACGATATTTGCGCTCCTGGTGAATATATTTACAGTGCGGACGGAAAAACCGCCGATTCGTACAAATTTATGAAAGGCACGAGTATGGCAACGCCGTTTATATCTTTTGCGAGCGCGCTTGCGATTCTCAAAGACAGAGCCTATTGCGCCGCTTCGGGCGACGATGAGCAAAGTTCGGTCGATATTGCCCAAAATGTCAAACAATCGTACACCGAAACCATAAAAGCCGGCAAGTCTTCTCTCGGCGTGTTCGATTTCGAGCAGTTGATTTCCGACGAAGCGAGAATAAGAATAACCGCAGACGGCGACACCGAGCAGTATGTCAACGCAACGAATCCCGTGACATTCAAACTTAATATTTTCCCGTCAGAATTTTCTAATTTAGGCTCGGTCGTGTGGAAAGTGAACGAAAAAGAAGTTGAAAACAATTCCGAAAATCAATTCGAGTTTTCGTTCGTTCCCGAAAACAAAGTCGGCGTTTCCACTATAACCGCAGAGTGGACTTGCGAGGAAGCAAACGCAACGAGCAAAGTCGCAGAGTGTCAAGTGGAAGTTAAGTTTTTAGAATACGACAAAGCGGAAACGGAAAAAATCGAAATCTCCATAACGAACGGCGGCAAAGTCGTGGAAACGACGGATAAAACAGCATCCGTCGATTGCGAAAAGAAAATAGTGTTTTCAATCGACGAAAGCATAATCAAAAGTCTGAATCCGCAAACGACCGTACATTGGTACGTTGACGGGAATTACGTTGCGGCAGGCAATACGGTTACGTTTGAATTCGATAGAGTCGGAAATCACTACGTAAAAGCGAAAATAGGCAACTATTTTACGAGCGAAACGAGCGTATACGTTTACCGTGGCGAGAAAGAAGTCACGCCTTACGACATAACCGCCGTTGTTGTCGTATGCGTGTTGGTGGTGTGCCTTGCGCTTGTCGTCGTTGGGGTGGCGGTGAAAAAGAAAGTTTGACAAATAAAAACGAATTTTTCATAAATATATGCGATTTTATGTAACGAAAAAAAGACTGTTTTCAAACAGTCTTTTGATTTTTGCGATTTTTAACGTTGCTTACTTGTTTGCCTTGAGTGCGTCCAAAGCGCGGCAGAGAGTGGATTTCTTTCTCGCAACCGTGTTCTTTTTGTAGATACCGTCTTTGAAAGCGCAGTCAATGACGGAAACGGTTTCGGGAAGGAGTTGTTCTGCAAGAGCGACGTCGCCTGCTTCGATTGCTGCGTTGTATTTCTTGATAGCGGTTTTAACGCGCGCTTTCTTTGCGGTGTTGATTTCGTTTCTCTTATCGGAAGTGATAACTCTCTTTTTTGCTGATTTAATATTTGGCATATTTTTCTCCTCGTACTTTTGTACTGACTAAATATCTTTGACATATTAGCATATTAAGACAAAAGTTGCAACCGTTTTGAATGGATTTTTTGCGATTATGCACAATAATGTTATGAATATTACAAAAAATTACGGAATAGTCACGGATATTGCACTCGAAAGCGCGCAGAGCGTGGGGCTTTCGTCCGCTTGCAAAGCAAAACCGCTCTCGTACGGAATACAAAAGCGCACGCTTAACGTTAAAACGCTCGAACAGGCAAAGCAAATAGGCAGAGAAAGAGGGGTGTATATCACTTTCGATTGTTCAAAATCCGTGCTCGAAAGCCCAAATTCGATAGAATATCTTACCAAGCAAATCGCTTTTTCGTTGTCCGAACTTGTCGGAATAGTAAAAAAATCGTCGCCGGTGCTTGTCGTAGGTCTCGGAAACCGTCATATCGTTGCCGATTCGCTCGGTCAAAGGTGCGTCGAAAGCGTAAAAGTCACGAGATACGTCGAAGCGGGCGGACGAAAGCAAAGCGTATGCGCTTTCGCTACGGGCGTACTCGGTATGACGGGCATACAGTCCGCCGAACTTATTGCCGGCGCAACAGCGAAAATCAAGCCGTCGTGCGTGATTTTGGTGGATTCGTTGGCAACGGGGTCGGTTGCAAGACTTGGAAAATCATTTCAGATTTCGAGTACGGGAATTTCCCCCGGAAGCGGTGTCGGGCAGGATAAAGAACGCATAGACAAGTCTGTTTTAAGCGTTCCTACGTTTGCAATCGGCGTGCCGCTTTTGCTGTCGTTAAGGACGGGAATATACTCGTTTGTAAAAGACTTTTTGGACGAAGAAAAAATAGAAGCAAACGAGTATAATCTCAGAAAGAAACTTGCGGATTGCGCGTTGTCCGATTTGATCGTCGCGCCTCGCGACATCGACTTTGCCGTAAGTCTTTCCTCAAAAATCGTCGCAGGGGCGATAAACACGGCTTTTCGTTTGTAAATCGGCAATCTAACAAGGTTAATTTCGATTTTTAGTTTTGCTCTGCAAGTAGTATCGAAAGTATTTTTCGGTACTTTTTTTCTTCGTTTCCGCCCGTGAAACGGAAAGTGATTTTGCTTTCGTTTTTAAGTGGCGAAACGTACTTTTCAAGAGAGTTTACGACGCTTTCGTTGCCGTCGAAAAAGCGTATGTCGCCGAGAAGTTTCGATATTTCCTTTTTGCAAAGCGGATAGTGCGAACAACCGAGTACAACGTTTTTTACCCCTTTGAATTTGAATACGGAATTTGCAAGATAGGGGAGAAGAGCGCGCATATTCAAATTGCCGTGTTTCGAGTTTATGGAAGCCTGAACTTCAATCATTGACGCCAAATCGCTCGTTTCGGCAATGTTTCGGAATGATTTGCTTGCGGTTTCCCTCGTCAAATCCGTTGCCATAAGCAACCATTTGTTCAGATCGGCGTTTTTAGGCGGCAGAGGCGGCAGAAGTTTGATTGCGTCGTTGTCTTTATATATACTCGACGCCGTGTTGCAGGCAAGTACGGGGTAATCGCAGTTGTTTTTCAGCGTCGCAACGGCAGAAGATACTATTTCTTCGAGGTCTTTAGCGCGTTTCGTCCCGAACGGGTGAGACGCGTTGTCTGCAAGATAAAAAAAATCGTTGCCTTTGAACTTTTCAAGCAGAATTTTGAGGGTGGTGAGTCCGCCTATTCCGCTGTCGTACAAACCTATGGTCGCCATAACGTCTATATATGACGAAAAGCGAGTTTGTGACACGAATTTACAATCGCCGCATTTTTCGGCGTTGAAAAATCGGCATTCTAATGCGGTATTTCGTGAATGACGGTAATTCCACTTTAAACTTGTCTAAAAAATTTTCCGTTATCTAATCCGTTGTATTGCCGTATATGCTTTTTACGAGCCTTTTCTGCAAAAAATTGTAGTTGAAAAAGTGTAAAAATTATTATATAATTGATATATCCACTTCAAAAGAGGTAAATTATGAAGATTTTTGATACAGACTCAATCCGCAACGTGGCTCTCATCGGCCACTCCGGCGAGGGAAAAACGTCCCTCGCAGAAGCAATGATGTTCGAGGCAAAGACCATCGATCGTTTGGGCAAAGTCGACGACGGTTCGTCCACGATGGACTACGACGACGAAGAAATCAAACGCAAAATATCCATTTCTTTGTCTTTGGGCTACGCGATTTATCGCAATACCAAAATCAACATTCTCGACGCACCCGGCTTTTTCGACTTCGAAGGCGAAATGGTTGCCGCACTTCACGCGGCAGACAGCGCGGTCGTAGTTACCAGCGCAACGGGTTCTATCACCGTCGGTACGGAAAAGGCTCTCGAACTCTGCCAAGAAAAGAAAGTTTCCGCTCTCATCTTCGTCAACGCGGTTGACAAGGACAACAGTGACTTTATGGGCACTGCAAGAGCGATTATGGCAAAATATAAGAGCGTCATACCCATCGAACTTCCCATTATGGAAGGCGGCAAGATGGTTGGTTGCGTTGACGTTCTCACCGACAAAGCGTTCGATTTGCAAGGCAAAGAAATCCCAACGCCGCAAAATATGCAAGCAGACGTCGAGGAATTCAACGGCAAACTTATGGAACTCATTGCCGAAACCGACGAAGAACTTATGATGAAGTTCTTTGACGGCGAGAAATTCACCGATGAAGAAATCCAAAAAGGTTTGCACGCCGCAATCGCAGACGATATTTTCGTTCCGCTCGTCGCAGGCAATGCGCAAACGTCGAAGGGCGTAAAACGCCTTATGGACAAACTCGTCGACCTTATGCCGCATCCGCAAAGAGCGCACAAGATCAAAGCGATTGTCGACGGCAAAGAAACCGAAGTCGGAGTCGATCCGTCCGCACCTTTCTGCGCGCAAGTCATCAAATCCGTCGTTGACCCTTATGTCGGAAAACTTCTTATCTTCAAAGTTCTCGGCGGCAAACTTTCAAGCGGCGACAACGTGTTCAACGCAACCGTTGAAAAACCCGAAAAAATCGGTACGCTTTACGTCCTCAAAGGCAAAAAGCAAGAACCTGTCGATTGCCTCAATGCCGGCGACATCGGCGCGGTTGCAAAACTCGTTTACACCAACACCAACGACACGCTCGTTTCCTCTGCGGATTCAAAGATTGAGTTTGAAAAAATAGAATTCCCCAAGCCCGTTATCTCTTACGCGGTCAAGGCTCTTAAAGACGAAGAAAAAGCAATTCAAGGTCTTATCAAAATGCAAGAAGAAGACGCAACGTTCAAGGTCGAAAAGAACATTGAAACCGGCGACGTGCTTATCAGCGGTCTGGGCGAGGCTCAACTCGACATTATGTGCAAGCGCGTAAAATCCAAACTCGGCATCGACATCACGTGGCAAGAACCCAGAGTCGCATATCGCGAAACTATCCGCAAGACTTCGCAAGCGGAAGGTAAGCACAAAAAGCAATCGGGCGGCGCAGGTCAATACGGCGACGTATTCATCAAGTACGAACCGGGCGCGGAAGACGGTCAATTCGAGTTTGTCGACGCAGTCGTCGGCGGCGCAGTTCCTCGTCAATTTATCCCCGCAGTCGAAAAAGGTTTGCGCGAAGCAATCAAACACGGCGTTTTGGCAGGTTATCCGCTCGTCAACCTCAAAGCCACGCTTTACGATGGCAAATATCACCCCGTAGACAGCAAGGAAATCGCATTTGTCACCGCTGCAAAACTCTCTTATGCTGACGGTATCGCGGCGGCAGGTCCGTGCTTCCTCGAACCTATCGTTGAAGCAAAAGTCACCGTACCCGACGAATATCTCGGCGACATCCTCGGCGATATGAACAAACGTCGCGGTCGTATTCTCGGCACGGATATGGCAAACGGCAAGCAAATCATCACCGCAGAAGTTCCGCAAGCGGAAATGTTCCGCTATGCAACCGATCTTCGTTCGATGACGCAAGGTCGCGGCAGATTCGAAATGCATGTCGTGCGTTACGAAGAAGTTCCTGCAATGAACAACGATAAGATTATTGCGGATGCTAAGAAGCGCGAAGAAGAAGCCAACAAAAAATGATGTCGCTATTTAGCGAATAACTGTGTCAGAAGCACCTCGCCGTCAACTCATTTACGCCAAGTAAATTAGGGTTGCCGTCGAGGTGCTTCTTCCTTGTTCTTCATCTAAATATCGACATCATTTATAAGCCTTAATTGAGCAAATAGCTTTGGCAACGCCCCTCCGTTATCAATTCACGTACGCTATGTACGTTAGGATTGCTACCGGAGGGGCGTTTTCTTGTTCTTTATCTCAATATTGCGTTATTTTGAAAACATTTTTTTAGGGGTGTGGGGCACAGCCCCACCCAAAATTATTAATTATTAATTATTAATTATTAATTATTAATTAAAAAGCGCACAACTCACAAGTTGTACGCTTTATCTTCAAAAAACTGTGCACCGACTTCGATAATCGATACCGAAGCGGAAACGGTGTAGGTGGCTCCTCCAAAGTTTC
>URIX01000036.1 GCA_900547975.1 uncultured Eubacteriales bacterium
GCGACGCGTTAAACAACACATCCTGTGAATGTGTTGTAGCCAAAGCGAACGAGGCGGATTGCTTTGCAAACGCCGAAGTCCAAACACGTGAGGAAGGGGGAATATTAAATTTAAGACACGCCGTTCACTTTGAAAAAGGACTAATATGCAAGAAAAAACAACGCTTAAAACACACGATTTCTTCTACGAATTGCCCGAAGAACTCATCGCGCAAACACCAATCGAACCTCGCGACCACTCGCGACTTTTGGTGTACAATCGTCAAACGGACGAGATTCAACACAAGCATTTTTACGACTTGCCGTCTTTCCTCAAAAAAGGTGATTTGCTCGTCATAAACAATACGAGGGTTATCCCCGCGCGCATTTTCGGACATATCGAAAATCACGAAAGCTTGCTCGAAGTTTTGCTTTTGAAACGCAAGGACTACACGCACTGGGAAACCATAATGAAGCCTGCAAGAAAGGCTCGACTCGGCTCTGTTATCCACTTTTGCGACGAACTCAGCGCAGTCGTTACGGAGATAGGCGAGTACGGCGCGCGCACGATAGAGTTTAAGTTTGACGGCGTGTTCGAGGACATTCTCGACAGAGTGGGCAATATGCCGCTTCCGCCGTACATAAAAGAGAAGTTGCAGGACAAGGAAAGATACCAGACCGTCTACAGCAAAATCGAAGGCTCTGCCGCCGCACCGACCGCAGGACTTCATTTTACGCCCGAACTTATGCAAAAAATAAGGGATATGGGCGTTGATTTCGCAACCGTGCTTTTGCATATCGGTTTGGGTACGTTCAGACCCGTCAAAGAGGACAATATACTCGAACACGAAATGCACACCGAGTATTACGAAATCGACGAGGAAAACGCCGAAAAAATCAATTCCGCGATACGAGAGGGAAGAAGGGTCATATGCGTGGGAACGACGAGCGTGCGCACGCTCGAAACCGTTGCCGACGAAAACGGCTACGTCCGCGCCCAAAAAGGCGACACGAGCATTTTCATATACCCCGGATACAAATTTAAGTGCGTAAAAGGACTTATAACGAATTTCCACTTGCCCGAAAGCACGCTGATTATGCTCGTATCGGCGTTTGTAGGCAGAGAAAAAACACTCGAAATATACAACGAAGCCGTAAAAGAGAGATATAGATTTTTCTCATTTGGCGACGCTTCGTTTTTTGAATGAATTGCACTTGATTCGGTGAGCGTTCACTTGTTTTAAGTGTACTTATAAACGGAATGTGCCTATTCGCAGACGGAACACGAGCCGCAACGGCGGCGAGCCTATGAGCGCCGAACTTGACGAATAGTACAAGTGAACGGGCGAGTGTGGATTTTTTTCGCCCGTGAACGAGTGGCATAATGAGAGAACGATACCTATCTATGTGAGTGCCGACTTCCCCTCTTGCGAACGATGTGTAGTTTTGCAGAGAATTGACGCAAGTTTGAGCAATAGGGGAAAGCCCGAAGGGAAGGGGTGATGTGTTATTTAAGGTACACGCCGCCAAACTCTTGTAGGAACAGGAAACTTTTAATAAAAATAATGACAGAGAAATATAACTCATAACAAGGACTGAACTATGAGATTTGAAGTTATACACGAAGACGAAAAGACCGGCGCACGAGTCGGAAAACTCTACACCGAACACGGCGTTATCGACACGCCTTGCTTTATGCCCGTCGGAACGAAAGCCACGGTAAAAGGACTTTCACCCGAAGAAGTGCACGCAACCGGCGCGCAAATTTTGTTGTCGAATACATATCACTTGTATTTACGCCCGGGTCACGAACTCATCGAAAAAGCGGGCGGTTTGCACAAGTTTATGAACTGGGACGGCGCAATCTTGACGGACAGCGGCGGATTTCAGGTTTTCTCGCTTTCTTCCTTGCGTAAAATCACGGACGACGGCGCGGAATTCAACAGTTTTATCGACGGCAGCAAACACTTTTTCTCGCCCGAAAAATCTATGGAAGTGCAGAAGGCTCTCGGAAGCGACATAGTTATGGCTTTTGATGAGTGCACGCCGCCCGACATAACGCACGACAAGGCGCGCGACGCTATGGAAAGAACGCTAAAATGGTTGGATAGATGCTCGAAAGTTGAGCTTAAACCGCACCAAACACTGTTCCCGATAGTGCAAGGAAACATCTTTGCGGATTTGAGAAAAGAGAGCGCCGAGCGCACCGTTCCGTACGCAAAATGCGGCATTGCGATAGGCGGTTTGAGCGTTGGCGAAAGTGCGGAAAAAATGTACGAAATGCTCGACGTTTTGCAACCGATTTTGCCCAAGGACCAACCGCATTATCTTATGGGCGTCGGTACGGCGGATTACATCGTTGAGGGCGTTGCAAGAGGCGTGGATATGTTCGACTGCGTGCTTCCCACGCGTATCGCTCGCAACGGCACGGCAATGGTGAAGGAAGGATTTATGACAATACGCAACGCGCCGTATGCAGAGGACTTTACGCCAATCGACCCCGACTGCGACTGCTATGCTTGCAAGAATTATACGAGGGCGTATATCCGCCACCTCATAAAGAGCGACGAGATTATGGGCGGACGTCTTTTGTCAATCCACAATATCCGCTTCCTCGAAAGGCTCGCAGCCGACATTCGTCAAGCCATTATGGAAGACAGATACGACGAGTTCAGAAAAGAATTTATGGCGCAATATCAGGGCTAAATGACAATAAAACATTAAAACTGCTTTAATAATGCCACAAAATGTACGATTTTTGTTGCAAAACGGTCTGACATCGTGTAACATTGAAAATATCAAAATAGAAATACCTTATAGGTGAATAAAGGAGCAAATATGTTAAATTCTTTGATTCTCGCAGCAGAAGAAACAGCCAAAAATAAAAACGGCTGGATTATGTATGTTGTTATCGGCGTCGTGCTTGTGCTTATGATCGTTCTTACGATCGTTCCTCAAAAGAAACGTCAAAAAGAACAACAAAATATGATGAACAGTCTTTGCGTAGGCACAAAACTTATGACCGTCGGCGGCATCGTCGGCAAGATCACCCAAGTCAACGCAGACAACACGCTCATCGTCAACGTCGGCACGGAGGCCAACCCCACTTTGATCGTCATCGACAAGAAAGCAGTCGGTTACGTTCTTGAAAAAGTTGCCGCACCTGCACCGGAAACCGCACCCGTAGCACCTGCAACCGAGGAAGTGAAAGTCGAAGAAAAGGTTGAAGAAACCGTCTGCGACAACAACTGCGACGCTTGCGCGGAAAAGGCAGATTGCGACAAAGCAGTCAGCGGCGAAGTCGTTGAAAACGGCGAAGAAAACAAATAATCGGCAAACAACGAAAAAAAGCACGCGAGAGCGTGCTTTTTTGTTGCACAATTTTGCAACATTTTGCAAAATTGTGCAGTGATTAGGTAAAGGGATTAATAATCCTTAACTCACGCAAAGCGTAGGCTTGTTTGGGTAGAAGCCCAAACAAGCCTACGCTTTGCGGGATTTCAGGTTTACCTTGATTATGCCGCTTATCGCGCCGGCTACGGGCAAGGTTATCAAATCAATCCAACTGAAAGTCACGTCTTTGAATCCGTTCAGGGCAGAGAAGATCAAAAACGTGAAAAGCATATACAAAAGTCCGCTTATTGCCCCTTTGACAAGTCCGTTTTGCGGATTCTTGAACGCAAGCAATACCCCCGCGAGCAACGACAAAATCTTGATTGCGACGTTGACGGGCATTATAACTTTGTTTTCGATGTTCGCAAAGCGGATTACGATTGCGAAAATCAGCACCAAAGCGAGAGAGATTAAGGTTGCAAACAGCACGGCTTTCAATACGTCCGTGACATCGGTTTTTACCTTTTTGGCTTTTTCCATATCACAAACTATGAGGTTTGGCAAAAATTTATGCGTTTGAAAGCAAATTTTGCAACTTAAAACGGCACAATCGCATCATATTTTCTTGACTTGACAAGATGTTATAGTTATAATATCTATGTTTTACTATATGGAGGACTAGTCCTGTGAACAAGAAGAAGTCAATAGTCGTCTTGTGTATAGTGAGTGTATTCATCATTCTTATGGCTGTGTTTGCCGTGGTTTCGTTCCCGATTGCAGGCACGGTTTACGATTACACAGGCTATGCAAAGACAATCAAACTAGGTTTGGATATGTCGGGCGGTGTGTCCGCTGTCTTTAAGGTCGCAAACGACGACCACGGCGATTTCGATACGCGCGTCAGCGGTACGATTAGTTCGCTTCAAAGCCTGCTCGTTTCCAAGGGTTACACCGAAGCAACGGTCACCAAAGGCTCGTCGAGCGACGGCAGCACCACAATCCGCGTCGAGATTCCCGACGTCGACGATCCCGCAAGAGTGCTCGAACTTATCGGTCGTCCCGCATCGCTTTATTTCACCCTCACCGATCTCGGCAATGAAGCAAGCAACGCGGATCTAGAAAAAGAAGCGTTCCTCAACGGTCGCGAACACCTCGAAAACGCATACGTCACGACAGCAGACAACGGCGACTTTGCAATCGGTTTGAAATTTAACACCGAAGGCGCAAAGAAGTTCGGCGATATCACTTCCGCAAACGTCGGCAAAAAAACGTATATCTATGTCGGCGGACAAAAGATAATGGAACCGTCCATCAATGCGGCAATCACCAACGGATCTGCAATCATCACCGGCAACTACACGTATCAATCCGCTTACGAGTACGCAACCAAACTTCAATCGGGCACGTTCGGCGTCACGCTTCAACTTGCCGAAGTCAGAAGCATATCCGCAACGCTCGGTGAAAACTCGATTCGCGTCGCGCTCATCGCGGGTATTGTAGGCGTCGCGCTCATCTTCGTCTTTATGGCGTGCGTGTATCGCGGACTCGGACTCGCGGCAGACCTCTCGCTTTGCGTGTACATCGTGCTTCTCATCTGGTTCTGCGCAGTGCTTCCGTGGGTGCAACTCACTCTGCCCGGTATTGCAGGTATCTTGCTCTCAATCGGTATGGCAGTCGACGCAAACGTCATCATTTTCGAGAGAGTCAAGGACGAATACAAACACTCGACAAAGCCCATTGCGACTTGCATAAAAGTCGGTTTCAAACGCTCGACGGGCGCAATCATCGACGGTCAGGTCACAACGCTTATCGGCGCAATAGTGCTTTGGATTCTCGGCTCGGCTTCCATCGTAGGCTTCGCCGTGACGCTCTTTATCGGTATTATTCTCTCACTGTTCTGCTCGCTCGTAGTCACCAGACTCGTGCTCAAAGCGTTTATGCCGCTCAACAGCACAAGCGAGAAGTTCTACGCTTTGAAACGCGCAAAAGAGGACGAGAACAACGATTCCGTGCCTGCGCAAATTGCAAAGGAGGAGGCGTAATATGAAAAACAATAACTTCCGCAATCTTTGCAAAAATTACAGCGTTTGCAAAAACGCAAAATACGCCGCAATCGTCCCGTTCGTAATCGTTCTTGCCGCAATCATCGTTATCGCGGCGCTCGGTTCGACTTCGGGAAGTTACTCGGACGCTGTCGGCATCGGCATCGACTTCGAGGGCGGTACGATTCTCACCGTTACGCTCGGCGAAGACATCCTCAGCGACGCCGTTTACGAGCAAAAGGGCAACGAACTCAAAAACGTTATCGAAGGCGTTGAAGTTGACGGTCAACACGTCGTCGTGAGTTATATGCAACGTCAAGAGGCAAACAACAACGAAAAAACCGCTATCGTGTTCAGATACAAAAACGTGTTCGACGACGACGCTAAAATCAATTCTATGAACGAAGCGATAAGAAAAGCGGTTGACGACAAGGTAGACCCCAACGTTTCGCTCACCGACGCAAACAAAATCACGTACGAATCGATCGGCGCAACCGCCGCTGCGGACTTGCTCTCGAAAGCGGGTATCGCTCTTGCGGTTTCAATCGCTTTGATTCTCGTGTACATCATGATTCGTTTCACGTTCACGAGCGCAATCGCCGCCGTCGTCGCTTTGCTTCACGACGTCGTCATTATGTTTGCTCTCACCGTCATTTGCAGAGTGCAAATCAACAGTTCCTATGTCGCGGCTATGATAACCATCGTTGCTTACTCCATCAACAACACAATCGTTATCTTCGACCGCTGCCGTGAAACAATCAAACCGCTCAAAGGTCAAAAGGACATCGACTACAAGGGTATCGGCGATATGGCTGTTCGCTCGTCGCTCACTCGTACCGTGTATTCGACTCTCACCACTATGGTTACGATTATCTTCCTTGCAATCCTCGGAAGCGACACCATAAGAGAGTTCTGCGTGCCTATCATTCTCGGTTTGCTCGCAGGTTTGTTCTCGGCAACCAACCTCGCAACGCCGCTCTGGGCAGCACTCAGCATATCTTTGGATAAGACGAAAGCCAAATATGCAAAACGCAACGCCGTAACTTACGACAAGAAAGAGGACGCCGATTCCGAAGTCTTTGTCGACGAGGGCGAGGAACAAAACAGACCGCAAGTCAAACAAGCGGGTCAACAAAAACAAAAACAAAACGTCGTTTACAAATACTCGAAAAAGAACACGACGTTCAAAAAGAAAAAATAATCGATGACTGCGCCCTCACAAAGGTGAGGGCGTAGTTTTATGAATTGGTATGAGATACGTCGTAAAAACACCTCGTTTTCAACTTTCAAACGAGCAAGTCGAACTTGCAAAGCGTCTTGGAATTTCCCAAGACTTTTTGCGTTTGTTGCTCGGTAGGGGGATGAGCGAGGATTCTCTTTACGACTATCTGCACCCGTCTCTCGACAAACTTTCGTCACCGTATGAGATTGACGGAATGAAAGAGGCTGTCGAGCGCATCAAAAAAGCGATTGAAAACAAAGAAAAAGTGCTTATTTACGGCGACTACGACTGCGACGGTATTTGCGCAATCTCAACACTTATGCTGTATCTTCGCGACAAACTCAACGTGTTTTATTTCATTCCCGACCGCAACAAGGACGGCTACGGAATAAGCGTCGATACGCTCGAAAGAATACTCGCTTATCACTCGCCCAAACTCGTCATCACCGTAGATACGGGCATAACTGCGGTTGAAGAAGTGGAGTTTTTGAAGTCGAAAGGAATAGATACCATCGTCACCGACCACCACGAGCCGCAAGAGAGAATCCCAGATTGTATCGTGGTTGACCCCAAAGTCGCAAGAAAAGGCTTTTTCGACCTTTGCGGCGCGGGAGTTGCACTCAAACTCGTAGAGGCTTTGGGCGGCAGAGAAGAAGCGAAAAAGTATCTCGACATAGTGGCTATCGCAACGATTGCGGACGTCGTTCCCCTCAAAAACGACAACAGAATCATTGCGTATTACGGCTTGAAACAAATCACCAAATCGCCGCGCAAGGGCGTGAAAATGCTTCTCAATCAAGAAAGCGTTTCGGCACAGGACGTTATGTTCCGCCTCGCGCCGAGAATGAACGCCGCAGGCAGACTCAACTCGGCAATGAAAGTCGTGGGATTGTTCCTCGAAACGGACTATTTCCTTTTGAGAACGCTCACCGACGAACTTGCAAGGGACAACGCTCAAAGGCAAGAACTTTGCGAAAAGGCGGTTGCAAGCGCAAAAGCGCAACTTGCAGGCATAAATTTCAACGACGTAGGCATAATCGTGCTCAAAAGTAACGAATGGGAAGCGGGTATTCTCGGCATTGCGTGCGCAAGGCTCGTTGAGGAATTCAAACGCCCGACCATTTTGTTTGCTCGCACGGACGAGGGCGAACTTCGAGGTTCGGCTCGTTCTATTCCGCAAGTAAACGTATTCGAATTGCTTTGTTCGTTGTCGGAATACTTTACGGGTTTCGGCGGTCACGCGCAGGCGGCTGGCATTTCGATGAATGAAGACAAGTTCGACGATTTCGTAAAGGCGGCGAATAAATCAGTGCTCGATATGCACGAAAAACTCGACCTTACCCACGAGATAAGTTGCGAGATGGAGTTGCCGTTCGATATGGACTTTTTGTCATTTGCAAAGGAACTCGAACTTATGGAGCCGACGGGATATCAGAACCCGCGCCCGACATTCCTCGTGAAAGCGCAAGGGCTTCGATTCGACAGAATCGGATTCTCGCAACACGTCAAATACGTCGCAAAAAACATCGAACTTATGGGCTTTTCAAAATTTGCGCCTTGCCTTGCCGCAAAGACGGGCAGAGTGGATTTTGAGATTTCTCTCGGTATAAACGCATTCCAGAACAGAGAATCCGCGCAAGGTATAATTCAGACTTTGCAATTCGAGGACGTCGATATCGAGGACGACGAGGCGATAAGAATGAATTTGCACCAACTCGATTGCGAGGGAAGCGCGAATCTGTCGCAAACGACGGTGGAAAAAACCGAAGAATGGCTCAAAGAGCCGTTCGGTACGGCAATCGTATGCTTCTCGCACGAGGAATACGACAACGTTTGCAAGGCAAGCGAAAAAGTAAAGTCGCTGCCCGTTCTCCTTGCGACCCCTCGTTGCTTAAATCCCGAAAACTGCGTGGTGCTGTGTCCTGCCGATTGTTTCGATTTTTCCTTCTTCAACCGAGTTATTGTTGCCGGACATCCGCTTTGCGACGGGTATCTTGCGAAACTTCAAAGGGAATCGAGCGAGATATATGCGCTCGGCGATTGCTCGTCAAAGCCCATATCCGTCAGCAAAGACGTGCTTCGCAAAGTGTATAAAGAGATCGTCAACGTATCTCGCCGCACGCCCAAAATGGCAAGTCCGCACAAAATGTACGTTATTGTTTGTTCGGGATACAAAACGAGCGAAAGTACGTTTATGCTCGCACTCAAAATATTCGATCAACTGGGTACGGTGCGCATAAACGACAAAGGATTTGTCGAAATATCGGCAAAATCCGTAAATCTCGAAAACAGCATTGCATATCGCAACGTTTCAAAGGCATAAAATAGGAATATTTTTTGCTTTTGCGGCTTTTGGGCGTATTGCAATGTTTTATTTTATAAAGTATAATAATATAAATTGACTCAAAAACGATATAATCGCGCGCATACGCGACGGTATCGTTTGACGCAATCAAGAAAAATATGGACGAATTGCTTGTAAAACTCAGAAAAACATATCCGACGAATTATGCGGAAATAAAAAAAGCGCACGATTTTGCAGAGGAAGCACACCGCGGACAAAAGAGAAGTTCGGGGGAAGATTACTTTATTCACCCTTGCGCCGTCGTGGAAATTCTCGCGGATTTCGGCTTTGACTCGTCAACGGTCATAGCCGCGTTTTTGCACGACGTTTTGGAAGATACGTCCGTAACTTACGACGAACTCAAAGAGAATTTCGGCGACGAGATTTGCGAACTCGTCGAGGGCGTCACCAAACTCGACAAACTGCAATTTGTCAACAGAGAAGAAGCGCAGGCGGAAAATTTCAGAAAGATTTTCGTCGCTATGGCAAAGGATTTGCGAGTGATAATCATCAAACTCGCCGACCGATTGCACAATATGCGCTCCCTTCAATATCTGCCCGAAGAAAAACAAAAACGTATCGCAAAAGAGACGCTCGACATCTATGCGCCGCTTGCGGGCAGGCTTGGTATCTCGTTCTTCAAATGCGAACTGGAAGACCTTGCGATGAAATATCTGCTTCCGACAGAATATAAGTACATCGCCGAGAACGTCGCAAGAAAAAAATCCGAAAGGCAAGGCTTTTTGGACACAATTTGCAAGCAAATCGAGGCAAAACTTAAAGAAATGGGCATACACGGCGAAGTGAACGGCAGACCCAAACACTTCTATTCGGTGTACAAAAAAATGCACAATCTGCATATCGATATAGACCAGATTTACGACCTTTTGGCGGTGCGTATCATCGTCGATTCCGTCAAGGACTGCTACACTATGCTCGGCGAAATCCATACGATGTGGAAGCCTATGCCCGGTCGCTTTAAGGACTATATCGCAATGCCCAAAGCAAACAACTATCAGTCCTTGCACACGACGGTCGTCACGCCGTTCAACGAGACGTTCGAGATTCAAATCCGCACTTACGAAATGCACAAAGTGGCGGAATACGGCGTTGCTGCGCACTGGAAATACAAAGAGGGCACGACGGGCAAGGATAGCGAACTCGACAGCAAAGTGCGTTGGCTTCGCGAAGTTATGGACGCGCAAAAGGACATCGACGGCGCAAAAGAGTTTATGGACGCCGTCAAAATCAACGTGTTCGACGACGAAGTGTTCGTGTTTACGCCAAAGGGCGACGTTTTCGACTTGCCCGTAGGCTCGACTCCTCTCGATCTTGCGTATAAAATTCACTCCGCAATCGGCAACAAGTGTATCGGCGCAAAGGTGAACAAGCGTATGGTGCCGTTTTCGACAAAACTTCAAAACGGCGATATCGTTGAAATCATCACTTCAAACGCCTCGAAAGGTCCGAGCCTCGACTGGCTCAAATACGTCCATACCGCTTCGGCGCGCTCTAAAATCCGCGCTTACTTCAAGAAAGAGAAGAAGGACGAAAACATCGCAAGAGGCAAGGATATGCTTGAAAAAGAGGCGAAACGCAGGGGTTACGCGCTTGCCGACATCTTCACACCCGACATTCTTTCAAGCATACTTCAACGCCATGCTATGAGCAGCGAGGACGATTTGTACGCCGCAGTCGGATTTGGCGGCATCACGACGAGTCAGGTGCTCACGAAGATAATTCAGGACTTCAAAAAAGAGGATCATTCTGCTCAAATTTCCGAAACGAATTTGCCAATAACCGAGCAAAAACCGAGAAAACACTCAAAAAGCGGCGTCCTTGTCAACGGCAACGCAAACTTTACCGTGCGTATGGCGCAATGCTGTTCGCCCGTCCCGGGTGACGAAATCGTCGGCTATATCTCGCGCGGCAGAGGAGTTTCCATTCACAGAAAAGACTGTCCGAACGTCAAGGGTATGGAAGACGAAAGACTTATTCAGGCAAGTTGGGACAGCGACGGCGAGGAAAGATTCAACGCAACTCTCACCATTATGTGTGAGAATAAGGGCGGTTTGCTCGCAACCATAACCGCACATATCGCAAACGCAAGGCTCGGCATCGCGGCGGCAAACGTCAGGGTTGACGAAAAGGCAGGTATCGCGGAAATCGTCGTCACGGTGCAGATATCGAAAGCAAGTGAA
Source organism: uncultured Eubacteriales bacterium (assembly GCA_900547975.1). Taxonomy (GTDB): domain Bacteria; phylum Bacillota; class Clostridia; order Christensenellales; family CAG-917; genus CAG-475. Next base: position 11,121 of record URIX01000036.1, read on the forward strand.
CTTGAAGAACTCGTAAGGCAAATCAAAGGCATAGAGGGCGTAATCGAGGTGAGAAGATGAGTCCTCAAAAGTATTTTCACCTTTACACGGGACCTCTTGACGTAAACACATATATCGTCATAAACGGAAACGTCGGTTTCGTGGTAGATCCCGGCGGCGACGCGCAAGAGATATATTCGATTTTCCGAAAACAAAAGGCGAAAATCGAGGCGATTTTGCTCACGCACGCGCATTTCGACCATATAGGCGGCGTTGCCGAACTTTGCCGAATCGCAAGCAAGGGCGAGGACGGAAAGGAGAATCCGCAAGACGCGCCCACCGTGTTTTTGCATAAGGACGAACTCGAAAAAATAGGTTCCTACAAAAATATGGGCTTTTCGATGAACGCAAATCCCGAAAAGTTCGTTCCCGATATACTTTTGAAGGGCGGCGAAACCTTGAAAATCGCAGGTCTCGACGTCAAAGTCATACATACGCCCGGTCACGCAAAGGGAAGCCTTTGCTACGTCGTATCCGACAAGATTTTCGTGGGCGACACGCTGTTTTTTATGTCGTACGGGCGCACGGATTTCTACGACGGAAACGCAAAGGACCTCAAAAATTCCATTGTGAACAAACTGTTTGCGCTAAAAGGAAACTACACGATTTTGCCCGGACACGGCGAGCCGACAACACTCGATTTCGAGAGAGTAAACAACCCCGTTCTTGAAAAAGAATCCGCGCATATAAATGCCGATTGACCTGAATAGATGATTGATTTTTCCATTTCAAACGACGAATATCAAAACGACTTGGCGGAACTTATTAGACCGTTTGAATCTCGCACCGACGAGAATATTTCGCTTTCGGTGGAATATAAAAATCAAGATGGCGTTTTCAAGATTCGGATAACTTCGGACAAGTTTGACGGTTTCGTCAAAAACTACGTTTTCAAAATAGATGCCGACGGCGAACTCGAACGCAAACGAGTCGAGAAAAGATACCTCAAAATCGCAATTTACCGCACTTTGAGTTTCCTTTTGAACGTCAATCTTCCGTACGGTTGCCTCACGGGCATACGCCCCACGAAACTGTATTGCGAAATAGAGAACGACACGGATAGATACTCGAAATCGGCGCACGACGTGTTTTTGAACGACTATAGCGTCAGCGAGGGAAAAGTCGAACTTATCGAGAAAATCGTGAGCGTGCAAAAACCCATAAGGAACAAGTCGTCAAGGCAGTACGACGTGTTCGTTTTCATTCCGTTTTGCCCCACGAGGTGTGCGTATTGCTCTTTTGTGAGCCTTCCCATAGATAAACAGCGTAAACTCGTCGAACCTTACGTCGATTGTCTCATCAGAGAACTCGAACAGACCAAAGAGATTATCGCGAAAAAACGTATCAAGGTCAGGGCGGTGTACGTCGGCGGAGGTACGCCCACGTCGATAGGCGCGCAACTTCTCGACAAGGTTTTGCAACATTGCCATTTCGGCGCGTCCGAATTTACCGTCGAGGCAGGTCGTCCCGACACGATAAACGCAGATGTAGTCGAAGTTATGCAAAAGCACGGCGTTACGCGCGTTTCCGTCAATCCGCAAACTTTCAACGACAAAACTCTCGATATTATCGGTCGCAGACACAAGAGCGCGGACACGTACAACGCATATATGCTTGTAAGAGATAAATTCGACGTGAATATGGATTTGATTGCGTGCTTGCCGAACGAAACCATAGACGATTTCAAACGCAGCGTGGATATTGCCGTCGCGCTTGACCCCGCAAACGTCACCGTACATACGCTTTATATGAAGAAAGGCTCTGCGCTCAAACAGTGCGGCTACGACAACACCGACTTCGACACCGCTTCGCAAATGGTGGATTACGCCTATCGAAAATTAACGTCGGCAGGGTACGAGCCGTACTATATGTACCGCCAAAAATACACGAGCGGCAATCTCGAAAACGTCGGATACGCAAAGAAGGGCAAAGCGTGCGTTTACAACGTCGATATTATGGAAGAAGACACGTCCATAATCGCAAACGGTGCGAACGGAATCTCGAAAAAGTGGAATAAAAAGAAAAATCTGATAACTCGTTGCGCAAACTACAAAGAGCCGATAGAGTATATCAGGCATTTCAATGAAATGCTTGATAGACAACAAAAATTTTGGTTACGACAAAAGTAAGTTCGCACCAACAAAATATCAAAAATTAACATTTCCCCTTTCCTCAGGTGTTTTCCCTATCGCCGTTCCCCCTCTGCACAAGTTTGAGGGAACCCACGGCGACCGCGTAGCGGGGGACAACACTCGGTGCTCGCATAAAAAAGTATCGCCCCCTTGTTATGCCACTCGTTCACGGGCGAAAAAAATCCACACTCGCCCGTTCACTTGTACTAATCGTCGAGCTTCGACGCTCGCTTTTCTCGCCGCCTTGCGGCTCGCGTTCCGTCTTTGAAAGGGCAGAGTAGTTGTATAAGAACGCTTCGAATGAGTGAGCGATATAAGTCCGCTCTGCAAGTTCGCGGACGGCGGTTTCATTTCGTCTGCGAATAGGCACATACCGTTAATAAGAACGCTTCGAAAGAGTATGCGCTCAAAACTTAAGTTTTTATAAAACCATTAAATAATATTTAATTTTTCGCAAAATAGGGTAAAATCGTTTTACTTTATATTTTCAATATGGTAGAATCAATTCGTACTTTCGACGAGGTTGCGACAATACTCCGAGTCGTTACTTGGTTGAAAGCGTATCACTTATCCAACGAAGGAGGCAAAAACAATGGATAAAACAACGAAACAAGAAATCATCGCAAAGTACGCTCGCAAAGAAGGCGACACCGGTTCACCCGAAGTTCAAATCGCTCTTTTGACCGCTCGTATCGCAGAACTCACCGAACACCTTAAAAATCACCCGAAGGATCACCACAGCCGTCGCGGTCTTCTTATGATGGTCGGTCACAGAAGAAGTCTTCTCAACTATCTCAAAGAAATGGACATCGAGAGATACCGTGCAATCGTATCTGCTCTCGGTTTGAGAAAATAAAGAAAATTTCGGGTGTAGATTTACTGCACCCGTTTTTTTTGGAAAAAGCGCATAAGCGATGCCTTGTGCGAAAAAATAAAAATAAACCGCTTTTGCGGATAATACGGGAATGACGGAATTCCCAGAAGGAGAAATTTTATGGAAAAAAGAATTTTCAAGACAACGGTAGGCGGCAGAGAAATGACCGTCGAAACAGGCGCATACTGCTCTCAATCCAACGGCTCTTGCATAGTGCGTTGCGGCGACACGGTCGTTATGGTCAACGCAACGATGAGCAAAGCACCACGCGACGGTATGGACTTTTTCCCTTTGAGCGTTGACTACGAAGAGAAAATGTACGCAATCGGCAAAATCCCCGGCGGATTCAAAAAGAGAGAGGGCAGAGCAAGCGACAAGGCGATTCTCACTTCGCGTCTTATCGACAGACCTATTCGTCCGCTCTTCCCGAAGGGACTTTACAACGACGTTACGGTTATTGCAACGGTTCTTTCGGTTGACACCAACATTCCGCCCGAAGTTTTCGGTATGATCGGTTCGTCCGTTGCTCTTTCGATAAGCGACATTCCTTGGGCAGGTCCTACGGGTTCGGTCGTAGTCGGTATGGTGGACGGCGAGTATGTCATCAACCCCGACAGCACGCAACGCGCAAAATCTCGTCTTACGCTCAACCTCAGCGGCACCAAAGACGCAATTATGATGGTTGAAGCAGGCGCAGACGTCATCACCGAAAAAGAAATGCTCGACGCAATCCTGTTCGGTCACGAAGAAATCAAAAAAATCGTTGCTTTCATCGAGGAAATCCAAAAAGAAGTCGGCAAACCCAAACTCGACGTCGAACTCGAACATATCCCCGACAACATCAACGAAGCGGTCAGAGCATACGCAAACGAGAAGATGGACTATGTCCTCGAAGCGTTCGACCGCTATGAAAGAGAAGAAAGAGAAGACGCGCTCAACGTCGACGTGCTTGCACATTTTGCGGACGAGTGGTGCGACGAGCCCAAGAAGACCAAATTCATTCTCGACAGCCTCTACTATCTCAAGAAAGAAAAAGTTCGTGCAAAGATTCTCGATGGCGGCGTACGTCCCGACGGCAGAACGCTCACCGAAATCCGTCCTATCTGGTGCGAAGTCGGTATGCTTCCGCGCGTTCACGGCAGCGCAGTGTTCACAAGAGGTCAGACTCAAGCACTCACCACTTGCACTCTCGGCACTATAAGCGAAGCGCAAAAACTCGAAGGTCTTGACGACGACTACTACAAGAGATATATGCACCAATACAATATGCCCGGTTATTCCACAGGCGAAGCAAAGGCTCTCAAGAGCCCCGGTCGTCGTGAAATCGGTCACGGCGCACTCGCAGAACGCGCTCTCGAACCCGTTCTTCCGTCCGAAGAAGAATTCCCGTACGCAATCCGCACGGTATCCGATATTTTGAGTTCCAACGGTTCGACTTCTCAAGCGTCCGTTTGCGGCAGCACTCTTGCTCTTATGGATGCAGGCGTTCCCATCAAAGCACCCGTCGCAGGTATCGCTATGGGTCTTATTAAGAATGAAGAAAGCCACAAAGTCGCAGTTCTCACAGACATTCAAGGTCTTGAGGACTTCCTCGGCGATATGGACTTCAAAGTCGCAGGTACGACCGAAGGTATCACTGCAATTCAAATGGATATTAAGATCAAGGGCATCGACGAGCAAATCCTCACTCGCGCTCTCGAACAAGCAAGACTCGGCAGACTCGAAATCCTCGGCAAGATGCTCGCAACGCTTCCCGCACCGAGAGCGGAACTCAGCAAGTTCGCACCCAAGATCGTTTCCTTCTCGATCGATCCCGATAAGATCCGCGACGTAATCGGCACGGGCGGAAAGACTATTAACAAGATCATCGAAGACACCGGCGTGAAGATCGACATCAACGACGAAGGCACAATCTTTATCGCTTCCAGCGACGACGCCGCAATCCGCAAAGCGCGCACCATCATCGAGAACATCGTTCGCGACGTTGAAGTGGGCGACGTGTACGAAGGCAAAGTCACCAAAATTATGGAAAACGACAAAGGACAATTCGGCGCGTCCGTCAACTTTGCACCCGGCAAAGACGGTATGATTCACATTTCCAAACTTTCCGACCAACGCGTCGAAAAGGTCACGGACGTAGTCAACGTCGGCGACATCGTTCTTGTCAAGGTTATTAAGATTGACGAGAAGCATAGGGTTGATCTCCGCCTTAAGGAAGTTCTTTCTAAAGCCGCCAATTAACGCCTAACTTTGTCAACAGCCCCTTGTCCCAAAATCACGTACACTCAAGTACGTTGGGTTTTGGTTCAAGGGGCTGTTTTCGCGTTATGCATTTAATTGGCGACTTTGGAAAAGAACTTCCTAATTAGGACTTTTCAACATTCAATAATCAAATATTCCACAACTGCGCCTACGGCGCAATATCACTTTTTGCATAATCAAAAAATTTCACTTGCGCTTTTGCAAATATAACTGTTGCTACGCAACAATATCGCTTGAAAAGTAATGCTTGTGCATTACTTTTCAATCACGTTGCTCACTACGTCGGCTTTGAGGTTTTGAGATTTTATATATTCCAAAATTCTCGGCAGGGCGGCAACGGTGTAGTCGGTGGGGTGCATCAAAACTATGTCGCCGGCTTTCAGACTTTTCGTTGCGCGCTCGTAGATTAAATCGGCGTTTTTGTCGCGCCAGTCAATCGTGTCGTGAGTCCACATTATCACCGTATAGCCGAGTTCTTTGCAAGCGTCGAACATAGCGTTTCCCATACTGCCGCTCGGCGGTGCGAAAAGTTTGGAATTTCGATAGTCGGGCAGGGTGTTCAACGAGGAATCTATCATTTTTTCGGTGATTTCGATTTCCTCGATATTGCGTTGTTTGTTGAGTTTTGCGTGGTCTTGGTGGGAATAGCCGTGATTGCCTATTTCGTGGCCGTCCGAGCAGAGTTTCAAGAGTGCGTCACCGTTTTTTGCCGCCCATAATCCGCCCACGAAAAAGGTGGATTTGTAGCCGTATTCGTCGAGAATTTCGGCTATTTTCAATACGTTGTCCGTGCGCTCGTACACGTTGAACGTCAAAGCGACGCTTTGCGTGCTTGCGTTTCCGCTGTAAACGGCGTTGTTGACTTGTTCGGCTTTGACTTCGATGGGGTACGCCGCGACGAACGATACGCCGAAAACAAGCAAAAGCACAGATACTATGACAAAATTTGCGCAAAAATTGCGGAACCTCGTTTCACTCATACCATAAAATATGATTGCGACTTTCAAACTATGTGATATAATATAGATATGCAAAAAATGATTACTTTCAAAAGCGGATTGAAACTCGTATTCGTGCCGAACACCGCCGTAAGGTCGGTGGCAATCGGCGTATTCGTCGGCGCAGGCGTGGTTAAGGAAACGCCCGATATTGCCGGAATATCGCATTTTATCGAGCATATGGTGTTCAAAGGCACGGCAAACCGCAGTGCGTTCGACATCGTGAACGAAATCGACTGCATAGGCGCGCAAATCAACGCTTTCACCGCAAAAAGTTACACTTGTTTTCATACGGTATCTCTCGATACTAACGCCGAAAAGTGCGCGGACGTGCTGTCGGATATGTACTTCAATCCCTCTTTCGACCCCGTCGAACTCGAAAAAGAGCGTAGAGTGGTTATCGAGGAAATCAACGAGAGCGAGGATACGCCCGACGACTTGTGCCTCGAGAGGCTGTTGAGCCTCTATTTTAAGGGCTGTCCGCTTGAAAAAGCCATTCTCGGAACGAAGAAAACCCTCAAAGAAATGACGAGCCAAACGCTCAAAGACTATCACGACAAGCACTACGTGGCGCAAAACACGGTTTTGTCGATTGCGGGCAATCTCACCGAAGAGCAAGCCGTCGCGATTGCAAAGAAGTATTTTGAGGATAAATATACCTCTCAAAATGATTATGACAATGCGCCCATATGCGCGCGCACGCCTCATTCGCACTCTTGCAAGCGTAAAAAATCGATAGAACAAACGCATATCGCGTTTGCGTTTCCGTCCTATCCGTACAACGACGAAAGATGCACCGCAATGCAACTTATGACGATAATTTTCAGTATGGAAATGTCGTCGAGACTGTTCCAAAGCGTGCGTGAAAAACTCGGACTTTGTTACACGATTTACGGCTATCCGTCCTCGTATCAGAACAACGGCGCGTTTATTATTTACACATCCACGAGCCCGCACAATACTGTGAGTGCGGTCGAGGCGATAAGGAACGAAATCGACCTTCTTATCGACAAGGGCGTAAGCGATGAGGAACTGAATAAGGGTAAAGAGCAACTCAAAACGTCGCTCGTTCTCGGACAGGAAAGCACGTCGGCGATGATGAGAACGTTTGGCGGACACGCAGTGCAAACGGGCGAACTTTACGACTTCGACAAACGCATAAAGAGCATAGATTCCGTGACGAAAGAGGACGTGAAGAAGTGCGCGAAAGAGATATTCGATTTCACCGAAGTTTGCTCGTCGATAGTTGCCCCCGACGACGATGTGGATATTCTTAAAATTATAAAAAGAAATGATTAGAATATCAAAAACGGCGTTGCGAGAATATTGCAACGCCGTTTTTGAAAAATTCGCTTATTCGAAGACTACTTATAAACGGAATGTGTTGAATCGAAGACGGAACGCGAGCCGCAAGACGGCGAGTCATTGCTCAAACGGCGTTGCGGCAAAGTCAATCGCCCACATCGTCATTCAGAGCGTAGCGTGAGAATCCCATAAATAGAAATGAAAACTATTGGGGCGATTGTCAAAAACCGCACTTGTCCTCGCAATCACTAACCGCGCAGAGAATTTGTGCTATTAGTTCAGACACGAATATAATTCAAGCCACAGTTTCGCCAAATTATCTGCTTGGTGAA
>URIX01000037.1 GCA_900547975.1 uncultured Eubacteriales bacterium
CAAATTTATGCAGAGGGGGAACGGCGGTGGGGGAAACACGTGAGGAAGGGGGAAGCTTTAATTCTAAATTATTAATTATTAATTGAAAAAGCGAACCGCATTTTCGGTTCGCTTTAACATATCATTTTTTCACGAAGCAACGCTCGGCGAGCGGGCAGGTGGCGTAGGAGATAAATTCCTCGTACGAATACTTGCCCGGGTTGTCTACGCACCAAAGCACCGTGTTCAGCATTCCGCCGGCCACGAACGTGGACAAAATCTGAAGGGGAAGTTTGATGTCGTAGGTATCCTTGTATTTGGAAAGTTGATATTTTATCGAATGCGCAATGGAATCTTGTATGGTGCTTATCACTTTGCCGTTGCGGTTGAAGCGTATGATGTTTGCGATGTGGTTGTGTTTGTCAAAGAAAAAGTCCACGCCCATAACCATCATAGAGTTGAGCGTTTCGGTTGGGGTGGTGAACTTGGTGTCTTTGGTAAACTTTTGATAGAGGTCGTCTTTGAGTTCTTCCAAAGCAAAGGACAAGAGGTGGTATTTGTCCTCGAAGTGAGCGTAGAACGTGGCTCGGTTGACCATCGCTTTGTTGCAAAGGTCGATGACGCTGATTTTTTCGATGGATTCTTCTTCCATCATATCGAGCAGCGTATTGCTCAAGAGTTTGCGCGTGCGCACGATTCTCAAATCTTCTTTTTGTGCAGACATAGTGCCCCCTAACTGCATTCTTGTATAAATTATTGCACAGAACCCTTCGTTCTGTCAAGATATCTCAACAATGTCCTATCGTTTAATAAATATAAAAACAGCCTCTCACATATTTGAATCGGCGCAAAATCGGCGGCGCGTATGAGGAAATCTTAAGCGCATACGGGTCAAATTTGCGGCAAATATGTAACGGAATATTTATTAAAATATAATTAATATTTTTATTTATTTTTAAAAATTCGTTGACATTTTTTTTAATAAATTGTAAATAGAATATTGACTGACAAATTTAAGGTCGATGAAAACGCTTCCGCTTTTTGCGAATTTTTCATCGTCGCATCCGGCGACATTAAGGTGATTATGTTAGAAGATAATAAAAAAGCACCCCGTTCTAAGGGCGGGTTCAAAAAGCTGGCGAGTTGCGTGGGCGAGTACAAAGTGCCTGCGATTTTCACGTCCGTTTTGGTCGCGCTCGAAGTGTTGTTCGAAATTCTCATACCTCTCATTATGGCGCAAATAGTAAATGTCGGTATGGTTGAAAACGCGACCTCTTTTACCTTTACGCTTCAACTCGGAAAGAAAGGTTTTGCGCTCTTTACGATGGACGACCGCATTTGGTTTATCGTCACTTGCGGCGCGATGATGGTTGCGATGGCTCTCGTATCGCTGTTTTTCGGCACGATGTCGGGCAAACTCGCCGCAATCGCTTCCACCGGTTTTGCAAAGAACTTGCGCAAAAAGATGTTCTACAAGATAGAGAATTTCTCGTTTGCAAACCTTGACAGATTCAACACCGCAAGCCTTGTTACAAGGCTCACGACGGACGTCACGAATATGCAAATGGCGTTTCAAATCATCATTCGTATGCTCGTGCGCTCGCCCATAATGCTCGTGTTGGCAATGGTTATGTCGATCTCGATAAGTCCCGATTTGTCCCTTATCTTCGCGGCGGCGATACCCGTTTTGCTCGTCGCGCTCATAATCGGCACGAAAATCGTTTTCCCGCGATTCGAGAAAATGCTCAGAAAATACGACAGTATGAACGAGTCCACGCAAGAAAACCTCATCGGTATCCGCGCGGTCAAGGCGTTCGTGAGAGAGGACAGCGAAATTGGCAAGTTCAAAAAGGTGAGTTCTTCCGTTCAAAAACTTCAATTCTCGGCAGAAAAAATCATCGTTATAGCGTTCCCGTTTATGCAAATCGTCACCTATGCGTGCATGATCTGCGTTGCGTGGTTCGGCGGCAACGACATAATCGTGGGCAAAATGCAACTCGGCGACTTCACGGCGTTTTTGAGTTACATAATGCAAATCCTTATGTCGCTCATTATGGTTGCGATGGGCTTTATGAACATCGTTATGTCGCGCGCATCTCTCGACCGTATAGTTGAGATTATCGACGAGAAAATCGACATCGAGGACGGCGAAAACGCTCAGGACATCGAAGTCAGAGACGGCAGTATCGACTTTGACAACGTTGACTTTTCCTACTCGAAATCCCACGACGTTCTCAACCTCGAAAATATCGATTTGCATATCAAGAGCGGCGAAACGATAGGTATTATCGGCGGCACGGGCTCGGCTAAATCCACTCTCGTGCAGTTGATTCCCAGACTCTACGACGTGCTTGACGGCGAAGTCAGGGTGGGCGGCGTAAACGTCAAGGACTACAAACTCGAAAAACTCAGAGATTCCGTCGCTATGGTGCTTCAAAAGAACGTGCTTTTCAGCGGTACTATCAAGCAAAATCTTATGTGGGGCAACAAGTTCGCCACCGACGAGGAAATCGTACACGCGGCAAAGGCGGCGCAGGCGCACGACTTCGTTATGTCTTTTCCCAACGGCTACGACACCGAACTCGGACAGGGCGGCGTCAACGTGTCGGGCGGTCAAAAGCAACGTCTGTGCATTGCCCGCGCGCTCTTGAAACACCCCAAAATTATGATTATGGACGACTCGACGTCCGCAGTCGATACCGCAACCGACGCGGCTATAAGGTCGGGTCTTAAAAACGAGTTCGGCGATACGACCGTGCTTATCATCGCGCAACGTATTTCTTCCGTCGAAAACGCGGACAGAATCATCGTTATGAACGACGGTAAGATTGACGCAATCGGCTCGCACGAGGAATTGCTCGCAACCAACGAAATCTATCGGGACGTATACAATTCTCAAAAGAAAGGAAGCGACGAGGAGGTGAGCGTCAATGCGTAAGAATAAAAAACAAAGCGTCAATGCCGCGCCTCAACAAAACAAGTTCAGGGCGAAAAACCCGATTCAGACTTTCAAACGTATTCTCGGCTATTGGAAACCGTTTAAGGGGCAACTTATCGGCGCGCTTATCTGTATGATTGCAAACGTGCTTTGCAACATTGCAGGTACGTTTATGCTCGGCTCGGTGGTCGTCAACAACTACATTTTGCCGCTTGCGTACTCGCACGGCGCATACGTCACGTCCAATCCAGATATCATCGCAAGGGCGGCGGAAGTCACCATTCAAAACTTCGGCGGCATAATCGGCGTTATGGCGGCTATGTACGTCGTCGGCGCCGGACTTCATTATCTTTACAACTACATTCTCGTCAGAGTCACCACTCAAACCCTTCAAAACGTGCGCGACGAGATGTTCGTCAAGATGGAAAAACTGCCCGTCAGATACTTCGATACGCACACGCACGGCGACATAATGAGCCTTTACACCAACGATACCGACACTTTAAGAGAGTTGCTCTCGAACGGTATTCCCAACCTCATCAGCAACTTGCTCACCGTCTTGGGTATGTTCGTTGCGATGATGCTCGTTTCGCCTTTGCTTACGCTTTGCTCGGTGGGTATGCTCGTCATTATGCTGTTCATAATGAAGTTTATCGCAGGCAAGAGCGGAAAGCACTTCGTCGGTCAACAACGCCAGACAGGCGCAATCAACGGCTTTATCGAAGAACACGTCGACGGCCTCAAAGTCGTCAAAGTATTCTGCCACGAGGAAGAAGAAAAAATCGACTTCGACAAGTTCAACGAGGATTTGTTCTTCCACTCGAACAAGGCGCACAAGTACGCGAATATCTTGTTCCCGATTATGGGTAACCTGTCCTACGTTTCCTACGCCGCAACCGCAATCGTCGGCACGATTATGGCAATCAGCGGATTCGGCGGTATGACTTGGGGCGGTCTTGTGTCCTTTATGCAATTCTCGCGCCAGTTCAGCAACCCGCTTTCGCAGATAGCGCAACAAATGAACGGCATCCTTATGGCTCTTGCGGGCGCGGAACGTATTTTTGAACTTATCGACCAGCAACCCGAACGAGACGAAGGCTACGTCACTCTCGTCAACGCCAAAGAGGACGAAAACGGCAACATCGTCGAGACTGACGAGTACACGGGCGAGTGGGCGTGGAAACACTACCACAAAGCCGACGACACCACCACTTACGTCAAGTGGAAGGGCGAAGTCGAGTTCGAGGACGTATCGTTCGGCTACGTTCCCGAAAAAACCGTGCTTAAACACGTCACTATGGAAGCGTTGCCGGGTCAAAAAGTCGCGCTCGTCGGCTCTACCGGCGCAGGCAAAACCACGATAACCAACCTCATCAACCGCTTCTACGACATCGACGAGGGCAAAATCAGATACGACAATATCAATATCACTAAGATAAAGAAAGACGATTTGCGCCGCTCTATGGCAATGGTGCTTCAAGACACGCACCTCTTTACGGGTACGGTTGCCGACAACATTCGTTTCGGCAAACCCGACGCCACCGACGAGGAAGTCGAAAACGCCGCAAAACTCGCAAATGCCGACTATTTCATTCGCCATTTGCCCGACGGATACAACACTATGCTCACAGGCGACGGCGAAAATCTCTCGCAAGGTCAACGCCAACTTCTCGCAATCGCGCGCGCCGCTGTCGCAAATCCGCCCGTCCTCATTCTTGACGAAGCGACCAGTTCCATCGACACCCGCACCGAAAAACTCATCGAGCAAGGTATGGACAAACTTATGCAAGGTCGCACCGTCTTTGTCATCGCTCACCGTTTGTCCACCGTCCGCAATTCCGATATGATTTGCGTTCTCGAACACGGCGAGATTATCGAGCGCGGCAATCACGAGCAGTTGATAGCGCAGAGGGGTAGGTACTATCAACTCTACACCGGCGCTTTTGAACTCGAATAACGTCGCCAAACAGCGAATAATTTTGTCAGCACCCCTTGTCTGCCAACTCATTTACGCATTAGTAAATTAGGGTTGTCATTCAAGGGGTGCTTTCGCATTATTCATCTGCTTGGCGATGTTATTGGGCGTTAAAAAGCAGAAAATAATTTTGTTATTTGTCTGTTTGTTCTTTGTTATTCGAGTTCAAATCTTAATTTAAGAGTTTTTCTTGTTCTTCATCTGCTTGGCGATGTTATTCTTATGCAGGTAAAGTAGTGAATGTGTTTATTTGGTGCTCAAATATCGCGCTTAAAAAATTAACGGAATGTGCTTATTCGCAGACGGAACGCGAGCCGCAAGGCGGCGAGAAAAGCGAGCGCCGAAGCTCGACGATTAGTACCGTCCGACTGTGCTGTTTGGGTGCGAAGCTGGCACACAAAGGACGGTGGCATAATGAGTGAAATGTCCCTATCTATGCGAGAGCCGAGTGTTGCCCCACGCAGAGCGGACGCCGTGGATTCCCTCAAAGAATGCAGAGGGGGAACGGCGGTAGGGGAAACACATGAGGAAGGGGGAAGCTTCAATTATTAATTATCAATTAATCATTAATCATTATATTTGCGCTGTGCGCAAAATAAAATATTGCCTTATAAATTGCGTAGTGATATAATACATAAAAAATAAGATTCTTTTCAGGCGGATTATGAAACAGGATATTAAAAAATTGCAAGAGTTCGTAGGGAAAAACGGAATTGACGCGTACATCGTGTTTACAAGCGACGATCACGGCAGCGAATACGTTGTGGATCACTTCAAAACGCGTGCGTTTCTGTGCGGTTTTACGGGCAGCGCAGGCACGCTGGTCGTGACGAAGGACAACGCGTATCTGTGGACGGACGGAAGATACTTCATTCAAGCGGCAGAGCAACTCAAAGCAACCGATACCGTGCTTATGAAAGCGGGCGAAGAAGGCGTGCCGTCTATTTTTGAGTTTTTGAAAAAACTCTCGGACTCGCCCAAAATCGCGTTCGATTTTACGACCGCAACCGTCGAATTTGTCGAGTCGTTGAACAAAAACGTTAAGGGCGTCGAACTTGTGGACTCGGGCGAAATTATCGACCGTATTTGGCAAAATCGCCCCGAAGTAGAGACGACGAAGACTTGGTTTTTGCCGAGCAACGCGGCAGGCGAGAGCATAGAAAGCAAGATTGAAAACTTGCAAAAAGACCTCGAAAAACAAGATTGCGAATATGCGCTCGTATCCTCTCTGGACGACATAGCGTGGTTGTTCAATATGCGCGGAAGCGACATTCGGTACAATCCGGTCAACTACGCTTACGCAATCGTATCCGTTGGCGGCGCGACGCTGTTTATCGACGAGAGAAAACTCGACGGAAAATGCAGGAAAATCCTTGCCGAAAACCGTATAAGCGTATTGCCGTACGGCGACGTTTACGGCGTAATCTCGGCAATCGAGGGCAAAGTGCTTATCGACAAAGAAAAGACCAACTACGCACTGTTTTCTCGCATAAAGAACGCAAAGGAAACCGATTCTTTCCCCACAACCGTGAGAAAGGCGGTGAAGAACGCGGTTGAGATTAAGAATATAAAAAAGGCGCACGTCGAGGACGGCGTGGCTATGCTAAAATTTATGCGCTACCTCAAAGAGAACGCCGGCAAGGAAGAAATGAGCGAAATTTCGCTTGCAGACAAACTCGAAGGGTTCAGAAAAGAGAGCAAAAACTTCCTCGATTTGAGTTTCGACACCATTTGCGGTTACGCCTCGAACGGCGCAATCGTGCACTATTCCGCAACGCCCGAAACGGACAAAAAAGTCGAAAACAATGGCTTGCTTTTGGTCGATAGCGGCGCGCAATATCGCTACGGCACGACGGACATCACCCGCACGTTCGCAATGGGCAAAGTCACGAGCGAGGAAAAGAGGGCGTTCACAATCGTGCTTAAATCGCATATCGCGCTTGCAAGAGCGGTGTTTTCCAAAGGCACGACGGGCGCGCGCCTCGATATGATTTCAAGAGAGCCGATGTACAGATTCGGTATGGATTTCAAGCACGGAACGGGTCACGGCGTAGGGTATTTGCTCAACGTCCACGAAGGACCGCAAAATATCTCGCCGAGAGCGTTCACGCCTAAATTCGCCGTTTTGCCCGGAATGATTACGTCCAACGAGCCCGGTTTTTACGAAGAAGGCAAATTCGGCATAAGACACGAAAATCTTGTGCTCTGCGTGGAAAAAGAAAAGACGGAATACGGCACTTTCTGCGCTTTCGAAACGATAACCCTCGTGCCTTTCGACATTGACGCAATCGACGTAAAGTTGCTTGACGATGGCGAAAAAGCGTGGCTCAACGCATATCACAAGACCGTGCGCAAAACCATAGGCAAGTATCTTTCGGGCAAAGATTTGAAATTCCTCGAAAAAGCGACAAGAGAAATCTGAATTAAGCCTAAAAGCACAAAATAAAACTTTAACAACACAAAAAGCAGGCTTTACGCCTGCTTTTTGTGTTGTTCGTTATAAAAACGTTGATTTTTAATACTTCTATTCTACCGAATCGTTGTCGGTTGCGGATTCGAGTTCGTTTTCGGTTGAATCGGCTGCTTGCGAATCGCATTCCGTTGTGCCGTTTTCCGTAGTATCTGTGTTTTCTGATGCGGTGACGGTTGTCGTTGAATTACTGTCGGTTGCGGATTCGGTGAGGGTTGTCGTTGAATTACCGTTGCTTTCCGATTCGCACTCGGCGGCGGATTCGAGTTCGTATTCTTTGGCGGCGGCGGATTCGCCCAGAGCAAAGCGGTAGTCCTTTTTGACTATATGCTTTATGTATGGGTAAAGAAGCACCGCTACGGCAAATACCCACGCGCCCGGGTCGCCGAAACAGAGTGCGATATATGCGCCGTTCGACGCATACGCGTTGGTTGCGCCGCCGTTTACGAGAGTGGGTAAGAAGGTGCATATAAGCACTCTCGCAATGAGTTCGCCTGCGCCGGCTGCAAGCGTCCAACCCGATTTGCCTATGCCTTGCACCGCGTTGCGCAATACGAAAAGCATTGACAAAATGAAGAACAGCGACAAGTCGATGTAAAGGAACGTGTTGCCGAAATATATTGATTTTTCGCTTATCTTGTCCGCACTCAAAAAGATATGCTGATACGCGGCGTTTATGGTGAGCAAAAGCCCGATTCCCGAGCATATGACGGTGAGAACGAAGCCGAGCAAAATGGCTTGATTCGTGCCTTTTTTCACTCTTTCGGTGAGTCCTGCGCCGAGATTCTGGGCGTTGAAACTCACCATTGCCGTGCCGAGCGCAGCGAGCGGCGCCATTGCGAAGTTTATGAGTTTGTTCGCCGCGCCCACGCCGTTTTGAGCGGGGTTGCCCACTACCATAAGTCCGTCGGGAAGAAGGTCGAATTTGATGGTTTCGGAAAGCATTACGATAAGACCTATCGACAGTACGGAAAATTGAAGTCCGAGGGGTATGCCTTGCTTGACGTGCGCCCAAATATCCTTCCACGCAATCTTGAAATCTTGTTTTTTAAGGCGCAAAAACTTGTATTTTACGAATGTATAAACGAAGCACGCTATCGTGCAAAGCACTTGAGTGAGTATGGTTGCGCCCGCCGCGCCCGCAACGCCCCATTTGAACACTTTGATAAAAAGCAAGTCGAGGGCGATGTTCATAATCGTGGATATGAGAAGGAACAGTAATGGCGTGAAAGAGTCGCCGATACTGCGCAATATGCTGATTATGAAATTGTAAAAGAGTTGGGCGACTATGCCGAGGAATATCACGAGGCAGTAGGTGTACGCCGCCTCGAATACGACGGGATTCTGCTCGGTGACGTTGACCCACGCAAGCATAGGCTTTATGCAAAACACAGAAACAAGAGTCAGCACCACCGTGATAATTCCGCAAAGTATAAATTGCGTCGCAAAGGATTTGCGTACGCCGTCCTCGTCGTGCGAGCCGAATTTGCTTGACAGCACCACGCAGAATCCTGCCGTACAGCCGAACGCAAACTGCATAAAGATGAACACGAGAGGGGAAGTGTCGTTGACGCCCGCAACCTCGTCCGCGCTCAAAGTCTGTCCGCATATCGCAGCGTCCGAGAGTATGTAAAGTTGTTGCAAAAGATAGGACACGATTATGGGCAGGGTGAATTTGACGATAACTTTGATTATCGAACCCTTGGTCAAGTCAATCTGTCCGAATAGATTTTTTATTCTGTCCGTAAAGGACGGCTTTTGTGAATACGTTTCGCTCATATTTATTTCGTTTTGTTTTCCTATCTTCGTATCGTCGTTTCAACGGATATTGCATTATGTTGTTTCAACGGATATTGCATTATATTTGTATTGCATATCGCTGTCAAGCGTTTTGAAAAAAATCGGGTCGTGAAATTTATGTATAAGCGAGGCAAAAAAAACTCGGGGTGTGTCGTTAAGAAAAACAGAAGCGCAAAAGAGCGGATATTTATTGTACGTGCGCGTGCGCCTATGCGTGTACACACGGGAGCGCAAAGCGACAAAAAAACACAATAGACAAAAACGGCTTTTTGTCGGTTATTTCGGATAAAAAATACCCATCGTGTATCCGATTAAAATTTTTTAATGAAAAAGCAAAATAGTGTCGATTTTTGTTTGACATCGTCGTTTTATTTTGGATATAATGCCAATATCATTCAAGAGCAAACCAAATCGCAACGCACAACTTGCGGAATAAAGAATCCGCACATACCACTACATATTGTGGAAAAGAGGCGCGCCATGAAGATTTTGGAAGATCGCATTTTGAGGGACGGCAAGGTTAAGCCCGGAAACGTCCTCAAAGTCGGCGGATTTCTCAATCATCTTATTGATCAACAACTGTTGGACGAGATTGGAAAGGAAATTTCTGCGCTCTTTTGCGGACAAAGTATAACCAAAATTCTGACAATCGAAGCATCGGGGATAGCCATAGCGTGCGCAGCCGCGCACTATGTGCAAGCGCCGGTGCTTTTTGCTAAGAAAAGTAAGACCATAAACATATCCTCGGACTGCTACTGCGCCGAGGTTTATTCTTTTACGCATCAAGTTACAAAGGTGATTATGGTCGAAAAAGATTTTCTTTGTGCAGACGACAGAGTCCTTATCGTTGACGATTTCCTCGCAAACGGCGCGGCAATCGCCGGACTTATGAGTATAGTCGAGCAAGCGGGCGCAACGCTCGTGGGCTGCGCGGTCGCAATCGAGAAAGGTTTTCAGGGCGGCGGCGACGCTTTGAGAGAAAAGGGCGTAAACGTTCAAAGCCTCGCTCTCATCGACAGTATGGACGACAACGGAAACATAATTTTCAGACACTGACGCGATTTGCGCCACAACGGCGTGAATATAGACAATCACAATACGCCTTACGGCAAATAAAAGGAGAAACGTATGAAAAAGAAAGTATTTGCACTTGTGCTTTGCTTGGCTCTCGTAACCGCTTTGGTTATCGGTTTGGTTGCTTGCAACCCTGAAGAGGAAAGAGTTGTAAACCTCAAACCTATCGCGAAAGAAGACATCAAAATCGGTCTCATCTGCTTGCACGACGAACAATCCACTTATGACAAGAACTTCATCGATGCAATGAAAGAAGCGGTGAACGAACTCGGTTTGAGAGAGGATCAACTCGTTATCAAAACAGGTATCCCCGAAACCGAAAAATGCTACAATACCGCAGTTGAACTCGTAGAACAAGGCTGCAACATCATCTTTGCGGATTCTTTCGGACACGAAGATCACATTATGAGAGCGGCAGAAGAATACACGAGCGTGCGTTTCTTCCACGCAACCGGCACAAAGGCTCACACCGCAAAACTCGGCAACTACTTCAATGCGTTTGCTTCCATCTATGAAGGCAGATACCTCGCAGGCGTTGCGGCAGGTATGAAACTCGTCGAACTCTACGGTGACAAAGACGGAAAAGTTTCCAACGAAAACGCAAAAATCGGTTACGTCGGTGCTTGGCCGTATGCAGAAGTCAAATCCGGTTACACGTCGTTCTTCCTCGGCGTTCGTTCTATCGTTCCCAATGCGACGATGGAAGTGAAATTCACGAGCAGCTGGTATGACGAAGCGGCAGAAAATACCACCGCAAAAGCACTTATCGAAAGAGGTTGCAAACTCATCAGCCAACACGCTGACTCTATGGGCGCACCCAATGCTTGCAAAGAAAAGGGTATCCCCAACGTTACGTACAACGTAAGCACCGAAAGTGACTGCAAGGGCTCCTACGTCATCGGTTCGAGAATCAACTGGGCACCTTACTACAAGTATATCGTCGAAGCGACCATTAAAAACGAAACGATTCCTTACGACTGGACGGGAACTTTGCAATCCGATTCCGTTCAACTTCTCGAAATGGGTAAGGCAGCCGCGGCAGGCACCGCTGAAAAACTCGCAGAAGTGAAAGCGGCTCTTGAAAACGGCACTCTCAACGTGTTCGACACCAACAACTTCACGGTCAACGGCAAGCACATCACGTCCTTCTTTGCAGACGTTGACGACGCAGGCGATTACGTTCCCGAAACCGAAGTGGTTGCAAACGGCATTCTCAAAGAATCCGCTTTCCGTTCCGCTCCGTACTTCACCCTCGATATCGACGGAATCACACTTCTCAAATAAAAGAAGCCTTAATCGAACTTTAAGCGATTTGGCGGAGCGGTTGCTCCGCCAAATCGAGTTTATTACAAATATCTGAATAACAAGGAACATATGGACAACCCCATCGTTTTACAGTTGAAAGGCATTACCAAACGCTTCGGCACTAAGGTCGTTGCAAACGATCACGTCGATCTCGATTTACGCAAAGGCGAAATTCTGTCGATTTTGGGCGAAAACGGAAGCGGGAAGACGACCTTAATGAATATGATTATAGGCATTTATCGTCAAGATGAAGGCAGTATTTTCATAAACGGCGAGGAAGTGAGCATTCTTTCCCCCAAAGATGCTTACAAATACAAAATCGGTATGGTGCACCAGCACTTCAAACTTATCGACGTTTTCACCGCCACCGACAACATCATTCTCGGCGAAAAAGAGCCGCCGTTCTCTATTAAGGACGAGGCAAATCGCATAAAAGCGGAAGCGGAAAAGAACAATGCGGACGCAGACGCCTACAATCCCGAAGAACATACGGGAGTGTTGTCCTATTTGTCAAAGCCGAAAAAACAGACGCAATTTCAAACCGCAATGAAAATCGCCGCATTGCCGTTCATTAAACTCGCAAAATCTGCGAAGTTTGAATGGCTGTCCAAAAATCGCGGTGCGAAACTGCAAAAAATTGCGAATAAATACGGCTTTGAAATCAATCTGAACGAGAAAATATACAATATGTCTGTATCTCAAAAACAGACTGTTGAGATTATAAAAGTTTTGTACAGAGGAGCGGATATTCTTATCCTCGACGAACCGACGGCGGTTTTGACGCCGCAGGAAATTCAAAAACTCTTTGACGTTTTGCGTAAAATGAGAGAGGACGGAAAGTCAATCATCATAATCACGCACAAACTCAACGAGGTTATGGAAATAAGCGACAGAGTGGCGGTGCTTCGCAAAGGCAAGCACATTGCGACGGTAAATACGTCAGAAACCACCGAAAAAGAACTGACCGAAATGATGGTCGGCGAAAAAGTCGAACTCAATATCGACAGAACGAATCCGCACGACGTCGAAGACAGGCTTGTTGTAAATCATCTTACGGCAATCAATCACGACGGAATAAAAGTGCTTGACGACGTGTCTTTTGCCGCTCGTTCGGGCGAAATTCTCGGTATCGCCGGCATTGCGGGCAGCGGACAAAAGGAACTTCTTGAAGCGATTGCGGGACTTCAAAAACTCAACGAGGGCGAAATCACTTATTTCGACCCGTCAAAGGACAACGAAAAAGTGGATTTGCGCTCGAAAACTCCCGTCCAAATCAGAGAACTCGGCGTAAGATTGTCCTTCGTTCCCGAAGACAGACTGGGTATGGGACTTGTCGGCAATATGGACCTTGTCGACAATATGATGCTTCGCTCGTACAGAAAAGGCATACCTTTCTTCCTCGACAGGAAAAACCCGAAAAACCTTGCGGAAACAATCGTTCACGACCTCGAAGTTTCCACTCCGAGTACGCGTACACCCGTCCGACGTTTGTCGGGCGGAAACGTGCAAAAAGTGCTCGTCGGTCGTGAAATCGCCGCCGCGCCTACCGTGCTTATGGCGGCTTATCCCGTGAGAGGTCTTGACATCAACTCGTCGTATATGATTTACAATCTTCTCAACGAGCAGAAAGAGAAGGGCGTTGCGGTTATCTTCGTCGGCGAAGACCTCGACGTATTAATCGAACTGTGCGACAGAATTATGGTTCTTTGCGGCGGTAAAATTTCCGGTGTAGTTGACGGTAGAAGCGCAATTAAGGAGCAAATCGGCTTGCTTATGACAAAGCACGAAGAAACAAACGAAAAGGACGGTGACGGCGATGTTGAATAAACTTATGCACAACTCCGTATTCCATATCACAAAACGCACGGATACGCCAAAATGGCAAGCGTGGCTCGTCAGAGTCGCCGCAATCGTCGTGGCTCTTTTGGCAAGCGCGATCGTAAGCAGTATTCTGAAAGCAGGCACGTTCGGCGCATTTATCCAAAACGTGTTCGTGGGCAATTTCGCAACGCCCAATCGTATTATCAGATTGTTGCAAAACACGGCGATTCTTTTGCTCATTTCGCTTGCGGTTACGCCTGCGTTCAGAATGAAGTTCTGGAACATCGGTGCGGAAGGTCAAGTGCTTATTGGCGGATTGATGAGCGTGGTTATGGTCAAATATCTCGGCGGAAAGGTCGACAACTCGCTTCTCATTATCGTTATGTTCATAATGGCGGTTCTCGGCGGCGCGATTTGGGCGGTCATTCCCGCTTTGTTCAAGGCGAAATGGAACACGAACGAAACTTTGTTCACGCTTATGATGAACTACATCGCGATGGGACTTATCTCGATTTGCATTGCGGTTTGGGTCACGAGCGGCTCGCAAGTTCTCGGCGTGCTTAAATACGGTCGTTTCCCCAAAATCGGCGGTTATAACTATATTTTGAACATCATAATTGTTGCGATAATAACAGTTGTTGTTTCGATTTATCTTAAATTCAGCAAGCACGGATACGAATTGTCCGTCGTCGGCGAAAGTCAAAACACGGCAAAATACATCGGAATCAGCGTTCCGAAAGTCATTATAAGAACGATGCTTCTTTCGGGTGCGTTGTCCGGTATCGCAGGTTGGTTGCTCGTTGCGGGTACGTCGCATACGATTTCTACGACGAGCGCAGGCGGTATGGGCTTCACCGCAATATTGGTGGCTTGGCTTGCGGGACTCAATCCCGTTGCGATGGTGTTTACGTCACTGCTCGTGCAGTTCTTCAATATCGGTGCGGAATATGCTGGCTCGAACTTCGGTTTCGGTACGGCTTTCCCCGAAATTATCACCGCAGTGTTTTTCTTCGTCGTAATCGCAAGCGAGTTTTTCGTCAATTACAACGTGAAAATCAATCCTGCTTTGATCGCTAAATTCAAAAAGAATAAGGGCGGCGAAAATACGCCCGAAAACGATTCTTCCGCAGAGCAAAAGTCGGAGGACAAAGACAACTCTTTTGCCGAGCAAAAATCGGTAGATAGCGACAATCCTTCCGTCGAACAACACTCGGAAGATAACGACAATAAATCGAGCGAACAAGTATCGGATCAAACCGTGACGGAAGAAGTTGCGGACAATTCAAACGAGGAGGTAAATTTGTAATGTTTCTGACCTTCTTACGAGAATCTCTTAGATTCAGCACGGTATTTCTTTACGGCTCTACCGGCGAAACCATAACCCAAAAAAGCGGACATCTCAATCTCGGTACTCCCGGCGTTATGTGCATAGGCGCAATCGGCGGAAGTATAGGCGAATTGTGGTATATCAGATCCCTTTCGGATTTGAGTCAAATGAACGGTTTCCTTGCGGTGTTTATTCCCATTTTGACCGCACTTTTGTTCGGCGGACTCGCAGGCGTACTGTTCAGTTTCTTCACGGTTACTCTCAGATGTAACCAAAACGTCGTCGGCTTGACAATTACGACTTTCGGCGTGGGTTTGAATAAGTTTGTTTTGGGAAATATGGACAATGCGGGCTTCGGCGAGGCGTGGAAGTATTTTATCAAATCTTTCCCGTGCGCAAACGACAACTGGTTTACGCAACTGTTTTTCTCATACGGCACTCTCGTGTATCTTGCACTCATAATCGCTATAATAGTCACGATTGTTTTCAAGAAAACGAGAGTCGGTTTGACGCTCCGTGCGGTTGGCGAAAACCCCGCAACGGCAGATGCGGCAGGCATAAACGTAACGAAGTACAGATATGTCGCGACAATCTTGGGTTGCGCCGTTTCGGGACTCGGCGGATTGTTCTATATTATGGATTACAATGGTGGAAGCATCGGCAACATCGCAGTAACCGTCGAAGAATACGGTTGGCTCGCCGTTGCGCTCGTTATCTTTTCGGTGTGGAAACCCAGTTGGGGCATTCTCGGCTCTATCTTGTTCAGTCTGTTGTATTTCGTGCCCAACTTCTTCTCGGTTTCGACCACGGCAATGAAAGAGTTTATAAAACTGCTTCCGTACATAGTTACGATTGTGGTTCTTATCATCACGAGTATGATAAACAAGCGCGAAACTCAACCGCCGGCGGCACTCGGAACGTCTTATTTTAGAGAAGACAGATAAGGGATTGCGCCGGATGCAAAACACTTGTCACCCATCTTTCCAAGATGGCTTGACAAATATTTTGGCGCAAACGTCCTGTCACAAACAAATCAGAGCATTTGTTTGTGACGTAAGGGGTTGCAACTTTGAGGCGGCTCTGCAGTTGCAACGGCGGAAGTTGATGCTCACAACGATTCTTCATCGCTCTATATTATTCGGCTCCGCCTGTCTACGAGCAACGTCTCGGAGGCTGCGAAGCCGAATAGTTCAAAATCATCAAGCAGACAATCTTGCGAAACTGGCATTTGTGTGAAGTGTTTTGCGCAGGCTCCGCCTGTCTACGAGCAACATCTCGGAGGCTGCGAAGCCGAATGATTCAAAAGTTATCAAGCAAACTCTGCAATAAAATACTAAAACAAAATAAATTTGTTTATTTGAAATGCAATAAAACCAAAAATCCCTCGCAGTTGCGAGGGATTTTTAATTTCAATCTTTAATGATTTTCCATAAATTATCAACTAAATCAGTCTTCGAATTTCTCGACGGTTATGCCTGCTTCGTCGAAAAGTTGCATTGAAAATTCGTCGGGGTAGGGATTCTTGTACACGACTCTCTTTATGCCGCTGTTGATGATGATTCGAGTGCAGATTGTGCAAGGTTGGTGCGTACAGTAAAGCGTTGCGCCGTCAACAGAAACGCCCAATTTCGCCGCTTGTGCGATTGCGTTTTGCTCGGCGTGGACGGCATAGCATTTTTCCGCGCAAGTGCCGCTTTTTATGCCGAGCCTATCACGCATACAATAGCCTTTGTCGCGACAGTTGAGGATTCCCGCAGGCGCGCCGTTGTAGCCGGTCGTCAAGATGCGCTTGTCTTTGACGATAATCGCGCCAATCGCTCTGCCTTCGCGCGCGCAACTCGTCCAAGTGGACACAAGCTCTGCCATATCCATAAAACGTTTGTCCCAGTTATTCATTTTGCACCTTCTTTTTGTTTATAATGTGATATTATCACAAAATACAGCATTATTCAACAAGGACTTTGGAAAAATCTACGCAAAATCACAAAAAAATCTGTCACAATATATTGACATTTGGCAACCTATGGTATAAACTGTTAGCAGTCAGTCGGAAAGACTGCTAAAAACTAAATTCAAACTCGACATCGGAGGCATAACATGACAATAAAACCATTGTTTGACAAGGTTGTCATCAAGGCAATCGAAACTGATGAAAAAACCGCAAGCGGAATCGTTCTTCCCGGCGCGGCAAAAGAAAAACCCCAACTTGCAAGAGTTATCGCGGTAGGCCCCGGCGGCACTATCGACGGCAACGACGTAAAAATGCAAGTCAAGGTGGGCGACACCGTTCTTTATAGCAGATACGCAGGCAGCGAGTTCAAAATCGACGGCGAAGAAGTCGTCATCGTAAGTCAATCCGATATACTCGCAATCGTTGATTAAGGAGGCTATTTATGGCAAAGCAATTCAAATACGGCGATGACGCAAGAAAGGCTCTCGAAGCAGGCGTCGACGCTTTGGCAAATACCGTTAAAATCACTCTCGGCCCGAAGGGCAGAAACGTCGTTCTCGACCGTCCGTACGGCTCGCCGCTCGTGACGAACGACGGCGTTACTATCGCAAAAGACGTCGTTTTGGCAGACCCGTTTGAAAATATGGGCGCACAAATTATAAGAGAAGTCGCAACCAAGACCAACGACGTCGCGGGCGACGGCACTACGACCGCTTCCGTTTTGGCGCAAGCAATCGTAAAAGAAGGCTTGAAAAACGTTGCCGCAGGCGCAAATCCTATGGTGCTTAAACGCGGCATTATGAAGGCAACCGAAGCCGCCGTCGAAGAACTTAAAAAGATAAGCAAGGACGTTGAGGACAAGACCGCTATCGCGCAAGTCGCTTCCATTTCCGCAAGCGACGAAAAGATAGGTCAACTCATTTCCGACGCTATGGAAAAGGTCGGCAAAGACGGCGTAATCACCATCGAGGAAGGCAAGGCTATGACCACCGAACTCAACGTTGTGGAAGGTATGCAATTCGACAGAGGCTACGTTTCGCCGTATCTCGTCACCAACACCGACAAGATGTCTGCAGAACTCGACAATCCCGTCATTCTCATCACGGACAAGAAAATCAGCAATATTCAGGAACTTCTTCCGCTTCTCGAACAAGTGCTTAAAAACGGCTTGAAATTGCTCATTATTTCCGACGACATCGAAGGCGAAGCACTCACGACTATCATCGTCAACAAACTCAAAGGCGTGTTCAACGTCGTTGCGGTCAAAGCACCGGGATTCGGCGACAGAAGAAAAGCGTATCTCGAAGACATCGCAATTCTTACCGGCGGCACTTATATTTCCGGCGACCTCGGTTACGAACTCAAAGACGTCACGCTCGATATGCTCGGCAGAGCAAAATCCGTACGTGTGGATAAGGACAACACGACCATCGTCGGCGGCGCAGGCGCAAGCGAAGACATCGCCGCAAGAGTTGCGTCCATTCGCGCTCAAATGGCAGAATCCACGTCCGAATACGACAAAGAGAAACTTCAAGAGCGTGTTGCCAAACTCGCAGGCGGCGTTGCGGTTATCGGCGTAGGAGCGGCAACCGAAGTCGAAATGAAAGAAAAGAAACTTCGTATCGAAGACGCTCTCAACGCAACTCGCGCGGCAGTTGAAGAAGGTATCGTCGCGGGCGGCGGCACTGCGTTGCTCTCGATTATTCCCGCAGTCAAGAAGGCTTGTGCAAAACTCGAAGGCGACGAAGCAACGGGCGCAAAAATCGTTCTTCGCGCTCTCGAAGCACCCGTACGTCAAATCGCCGCAAACGCCGGTATCGACGGCGGCATAGTCGCAAACACCATTATGTCCGCAAAGAAAGCCAACTACGGCTTCGACGCACAAAAAGAAGTCTACTGCGATATGGTCAAAGCAGGCATTCTCGACCCGACCAAAGTAACGCGTAGCGCGCTTCAAAACGCCGCTTCCGTCGCGTCCACTTTGCTCACGACCGAAAGCCTTGTTACTGACATAAAAGAGCCTGCGGTGGCGGGTGGTAATGTCGGCGGCGGTATGTCCCCCGATATGTATTAAAAACGCGCTATTTAGCGAATAACTGTGTCAACGCCCCTCGTCTATCAATTCACGTACGCCTATGTACGTTAGGATTGCTATCCGAGGGGCGTTTCCTTGCTCTTCATCTAAATATCGCGTTTTTAGAAAATTTCTTTACAAGAGTGTAGAGCGAATTATATTTCCCCCTTCCTCACGTGTTTGGACTTCGGCGTTTGCAAAGCAATCCGCCTCGTTCGCTTTGGCTACAACACATTCACAGGATGTGTTGTTTAACGCGTCGCGCCCATACCGCCGTTCCCCCTCTG
>URIX01000038.1 GCA_900547975.1 uncultured Eubacteriales bacterium
ATATAATCGCGGACGGCGGTTTTTATCTCGTTTTCGAAGTCGCACATTCCGTGTACGAGTAGTCTTCGAACAAGTCTTCGTTTCGGGGTGTGGGGTGCAACCCCACCCACAATTATTCATTATTAATTATTCATTATTAATTACTTTTAGCCAAAAGCACCAAGTCTACGAGTTTGCCGCAGAGGCGGGATTTTTCGACGAGAGAATCGTCGATAATCGTGCCTGCTTTGGCAATGGTCGAGCCTGTGTAGGACGTCAAATCGCCCGAAAGCACTCTGCCGAGCAAGAACGTATAATCGGATATTATCCTTGCAGGAGTGTGCGAATCGTCGTCGGTTTCGGGTGCGTCCAAAAGTTTGAGCGCGTTGCTCGAAAACAGCGGCGAATCGTCATTAGGCCTTTTTGCCATAGGCGCGTTTGTCACTTGAACGGGGGTGAATTGCGCTTCGGTATTCGTTTGCGCTTCGTCTGCGTTCGACGTGTCTGCGGCAGGTATCGCAACTACGGTTGCGGTGTTTGTATGTTCGTTTTCACGGATTCTAATAGATTCTTTTTGCGGTGAATTGTTTTTTAGAGCAAATACCGTCGTTTCGTTTTCGGGGCGGGGTATCGTTTGCTTTTTTCCTTTGCTTTGCTTTGCGGCTTTAAGCAAAATCACGTCGCCCACGCACGCTACGTTTTGCGGTGAAAATTGCTCGGTTTCGGTGTAGAGTTTGGATACTTTTCCGCTTTTTGCAAAGTCCACTTTTGTGATTTTGCCTTTTAGAATACCGCTTTGCGTGTATACGTCCATACCGATAACGCCGCTTGAAAACGCGGTGAAGTCAACGTCGCTTACACATCGGACGTTTGCGTCGTTTTGAATGATAAGCGCGTCACAAAAGCACAAAACCTCGTCGATCGGCAACAGTGCGTCGCAGTCGTTTTTGCAAGACGAAACGACAAAATATGCAATGCAGTTGCAACCTTGCGAAAAATATGCATTTTTTATGCGCCCGACGACTTTTGAACGCTCGCGTTCGATAATCGGTTTGAATAAAAGAGAAGACAATTCCATCATAATTTTCACCTCTTTTGACGGTATGCTAAAGTCGTATTGTTTATGCCCGAAAGCCGTAAAAAAGAGGGCAATAGAATACGAAAAAATTGTCGCAAAAAATCGAATTTACGGTTAGAATACCGCTTTTTTCGACAAAATTTTCAATCTGTGAAAAATACGTTTTGTACGAGAAAAATAGGGGTTATCCACCGAGTTGTCCACAATTTCGGGGCAAAATGTGGATAACTTTGTGGAAAAGGTGGTATTTTTATGCTTGTATGAATATGATTTCTTTTGTAACTATATGCGAGTCGGATTTTGTCGAAACAACACCATAGAAAAAATCTTCACGATATGCGGAATTGCCGCGTTGCTTATCGTTTATTGTCTCGGCGCGCCGTTTGCGGTGCGTGCGATTAGGGGTGAAAAGCCGAAAACTTTAACGGTTGTCGTTGACGCGGGGCACGGCGGCGCGGACGGCGGCGTAAAGGGCAAAAACTCGGGCGTGGAAGAAAAAACCTTGAATCTAATCATTGCAAATTATCTCGGGCAAATGCTCAACGCTTGCGGATTCAACGTCGTATACACTCGCAAAAACGACGTCATGCACACATTCGAGGGCGTGACGGACAACAAAAAACGCGCGGATATGTATAGGCGCGGACAAATCGTGAACGACGTCAAACCTTGCCTCGTCGTGAGCATACATATGAATTTCTATTCGTTGCCGTCGAGGCGTGGCGCGCAAGTGTTCTATTCAAAGCAGAGCGAAAGCGGCAAAGAGTTGGCAAGCGTGCTGCAAAATGCTCTCAACAAAGAGATAAACGCCAAAGAGGGTGGCAGAGAATACAGTGCGCTTTGCGCTCAAAAATATCTTTTGGAATGTAGTCCATATCCGTCCGCAATCGTGGAATGCGGATTTTTGAGCAACTACGCCGACGAAGCGAACCTTCAAAAAACCGAATATCAGTTTGCAATCGCCGCAGTGCTTTGCAATGCGATTGCGAGGTACGCATACGGCGTTGATTGAGCGGTGAATTTGCTTATTCGCTACGGTATAAACCGTTGCCGATGTTTGTATGTGCATAATAAAATAGAGAATGGCGATTTTTATTTTGTTCATATTTCGGATTATAAACCGCAGATTTTTCTTAAAATGCAAGAGGCAAAACTTCCGATTTTACCGATTCGCGCGCGGAATTTATGCGCGTATAAGCGCGCTTGCGCGAAAAAACCTTGATTTATGTAGTTTTATCGTCTATAATAAAACATTATGACAAACGCATTTGCTTTTCCGTGTCAAAAAATCCTCAAAAAGCATAGCGACGACGAGGAAATCGCGCTCATTTTGAAGGATATAGAAAACGCCAAACAAGGCGTTATGACCTTTTCAAAAGAAGTGAAAAAGTATATGCTTCAATTTATTCACGCACGCTACGACGACAATCAAGAGGTTATGTCGCTCATTGAGGTGCTGAGGAAGTGGAGCAAGTACGAGACGTTCAATTTTCTCGAAATCTTCCAACTGCAAGACGAGTGCTATTTCTGGTACGACTTCTTGCACGCATACGGCGCGTGGAAAGTGATAGGCAAAACGTACGGATTCAAGGACGAGGAAGAAGCGCTCACCGTGCTTGTCAGACTCGTCAAACTCGACGAAAGCGTTTTCAAGGCGTATCCGGAATTGTAATTATGAAAAACGTACACGACGGACATAGAGAAAGAGTGCGTGACAAAATACGCAAAGGCGGCTTGCCGTCTTTTCAGCAACACGAAGTTTTGGAATATTTGCTTTTCTCGTTCATTCCGAGAAAGGACACGAACGAGATTGCGCACGCTCTTATCGACAAATTTTCTTCGTTTGCGGGCGTATTGAACGCAAGCGAGCACGATTTGAAATCCGTCGGCGGAATGACGGACAACGCCGCTTTGTTTTTGTCCAAACTGCCCGAAATTATGAAACTTTACGTCAACGACGTCAATAGCGACCTCGTTCGCGAGGATTTGTCGGGCAGAGGCAAGGCTCGCAATTTCTTGTGCGGTCAACTTTTCGGCTTAAATCAGGAGCACGTTTGCGTTGCCGCCCTCGACGCCCACAGCAGACTTATCAAATGTGAGATTATCGAGCAAGGAAGCGGCAACGCCGTGTTTTTCAGCGTCAGAAAAATCGTAGATTTCGCTTTGAGTTGCGGCGCAAGTTATTTGCTTTTGGCACACAATCATCCGAGCGGAAATACCAATCCGTCCGAAGCGGATTACGCAATGACGAAGGAATTG
The DNA here is from genome assembly GCA_900547975.1 of uncultured Eubacteriales bacterium. Taxonomy (GTDB): domain Bacteria; phylum Bacillota; class Clostridia; order Christensenellales; family CAG-917; genus CAG-475. Next base: position 3,317 of record URIX01000038.1, read on the forward strand.
TATATCACGCTTGCAAACATCGGCATAACTCTTCAAGACCACATTATTTTCGGCGGCAGTCAATACTATTCGTTCGAGGAACACGACGAATTACAAGAAATTCAAAAATTGCAAAAACATCTAAAAGAAGGTACATTTTACTATGTCTGAAACAGTCAGAACACGATTCGCCCCGTCACCCACGGGGTTTATGCACATCGGAAACTTGCGCACAGGCTTGTACGCATTCCTTTTCGCGCGTAAAAACGGCGGAAAGTTCATTCTTCGTATAGAGGATACCGACCAAGAACGCAAAGTCGAAGGTGCGGTGGAAATGGTGTATCGCACACTCGCAACCGCAGGCATAACCTATGACGAAGGTCCGGACAAAGACGGCGGCTACGGTCCGTATATCCAAACGGAAAGGATGGGACTTTACAAGCAATACGCAGAACAACTCGTCGAACTGGGAGGCGCGTACTATTGCTTCTGCGATAAGGAAAGACTCGAAAGCCTCAAAGACGCAAACGGCGTTCACACCTACGACAAGCATTGTCGCAATCTCTCAAAGGAAGAAGTGCAAAGACGACTTGCCGCAGGCGAGCCGTACGTTATCCGTCAAAAAGTTCCCGAAGGCGTCGTGTCAAGTTACACCGATATGGTTTTCGGCGAAATCAGCGTTGACAGTGCGGACATCGAGGACGGCGTTCTTCTCAAAAGCGACGGACTTCCCACCTACAACTTCGCAAACGTCGTGGACGACCACCTTATGGGCATAACCCACGTCATCAGAGGCACGGAATATCTCAGTTCCACCCCCAAATACAACCTCATTTACGACGCGTTCGGTTGGGAAAGACCAAAGTATATGCATTTGCCGCCCATTATGAAAGACGCCACGAGAAAACTCTCAAAACGTTTCGGCGACGCAAACTTCGAGGACTTCATCGCAAAGGGATATTTGCCCGAAGCGGTTGTCAACTACATCGCGCTTTTGGGTTGGTGTCCGAAAGACAACAGAGAGAAAATGACGATGGAAGAGATGATAGAAGCGTTCGACGTGGACGGCATTTCGCACAGCAGTTCCATCTTCGACGAAGCGAAAATGCGTTGGCTCAACGGCGAGTATCTCAAAGCGATGAGCGCAGAGGATTTTGAAAAAGTCGCTACGCCGTGGATTGAAAAAGCAATCGAGGGCAAAGATTACGACGTAAAAGAACTCGCTTTGCTTATGCAAACCAGAGTGGATATTTTGAGCGAAATCCCCGAAAAACTCGCATTCCTCAACGAGTTCGGCGACTACGACCTCGCTATGTACGAACATCAAAAGATGAAAGTCACAAAGGAAGTCGCCATCAAAGCGGTTGAAGTGGCAATCGACGCACTCAAAGACTTCGAGGACTGGAACGCGGACGCAATCAAGGAACAAATCAAAACTTGCGCAGAGCAAGCGGGTATGAAGGGCGGACAGGTTATGTTCTGTATGCGCGTTGCGCTCACCGGCGCACCCGTAACCCCCGGCGGCGCAATCGAAATGGCTATGGTTCTCAAAAAAGACGAAACGTTGCGCCGTTTGAACTATTCCTTGCAACTTCTCAAAAACGCGCAATAAGTTGTGAATTTGACACATAAAAAACACGAACGTATGAAAGGACTCTCTTGCAATAAAACGATAATAACCTTGTTGCTCGTAGCGCTTGTTTTGGCGAGCGTTTTCGCCATTTTTACACCTTCGCAAACCGCAGAGGCTCTGATTTGGGGCGGTAAGGATTCGAGCGACCTTTGGTATTACGGCAAAGATTATCTCGACGTCGAATCGGCAAGGGAAGTCGTGAAAACTTGGGATTTGAGCAAGGTTTCGAAGCCTATCGTCATAGCGGTTATAGACACCGGCATCGACGCACAGCATGACCTTTTTGCCGATGACGAAAACGGCGTGAGCGTGCTTGCAAAAAACGATAAGGGCGAAATTCTCGGCTACAACTCGTACAAGGGCGCAGACGAGAACGGAAACGTGGATATAAGCGACGCTTCGTCCAAACACGGAAGCTCGGTCGCAGGCAATATCGCTATGCTCATAAGAGAGTTCGGGCTTGAAAACTGCATAAAGATTTATCCTATCAAAGCAAACACGACTAACGAGACTAATACGACGGGCGACAGCACTTTCAAACTCGTAAGTCTTTCTCGTGCGCTCGACTGGGCGGTGGACAATGCAAAAGCGGACGTCGTAAATATGTCGCTCGGATTGACCGGTGGCGACATAGAAAGCCTCATAAAGAGCAAGCAACTCACGCAAGACGAAGCAAACGCTTTCGAGGTCGCGGTTGAAAAGGCTCGCCGCAACGCAGTCGTTTCGGCGGCGGCAGGCAACAATAAAAAATCCGACCGGAACGCTTCGGATTTGTTTTATCCTGCGGCATATCCCGGCGTATTGTCGGCTATGAATCAGTATAAGAGCGAATTGTATTCCACGTCCAACTTCGGTTCGACCTATACGCTTTGCGCCCCGGGGTTCGGAATTTACACCTCAAAAGGCTATCAATCCTCGAAGTCGGTGTACGGCACGGAACAAGGCACGAGTATGTCGGCTTCATTCGTTAGTTTTGCTGCGGCCCTTTTGAAACTCAGATGTGAAATCGAGGGCAGAAACGTCGATTCCGTCACGCTCGCAAAACTCGTCGAAGCGATTATGACCAAAACGCTCAAAAAGAACGACGTCGAGTACAAAACCCTCGATTTGAACGCAATCGTTACAACCGATTTGGACGGCGTGAAAATAGGCTACGAACAACCGAAATCCATAATCGTCAAGCACGACGGCAAGGTCGGCGAAGGCGATTACGCGGGTATGGTGTATATGCGCGCCGACAACGCCTACGAACTTACGCTCTACGCGCAAATCGATCCCGTGGGGAAGGTTGACCCCGACGTCGAAAACGCGCTTGAATGGACGGTGCAACAAATCGCGTCCGCAGACGACGATACGCCCGTTTCCGAAGCCGTGTCAATAGGCAAAGGCACGAGCGTGAAGTATACCCCGAAACGAGGCGGTGATTTTATCGTAAAGGCAAAAATCCCCGGATATTCGGCAACGCAAAGCGTTCAAATCCACATAGAATACGGCATTTATTACGTCGGCGAAGTCAGAGTTACGCTTGCCGATAACGCGCAAAAGGACGTGTCGGAAGCGCCGTCGTCGGCAACGATTTATACGAGAGAAACGACTCGTTTCGCACTCACGGGAGTGAAATATCTCAATCCCGACGTCGAAACCAAATGGTACGTCAACGACGAGTACGTCGCTTCGGGCGAAGTGTTCGAGTTCGCTCCGAAAAAAGCAGGAACGTATTATATAACCGCTCGCTACGGCGACAACGCTATGGTGGATTTTCAATACAAGTTCACCGCCAACGTCAAGTCGGCGGTATTGCGTCCGCTCGATTTGTCGTTCTTGATTATCGGACTCGTTGCGGCGGTTGCAATCGTCGTGACCGTCACGGTCTTTGCGGTGCGCAAAAAGAAGACGAATACGACAAACGATACGGAACGAACGCAAGACGCGGAATAGTAACGATTAAATATGCAAGGCAATATAGTTTGAGGTAAGAATGAAAAAATACGATTATCTCGTAGTGGGAAGCGGACTGTTCGGCGCAGTGTTTACGCATTTTGCTTTGAAAAAAGGCAAAAGTGTTCTCGTGCTTGAAAAACGCGACCACATTGGCGGTAACGTCTACACCGAAAACGTCGAGGGCATAAACGTGCATCGCTACGGCGCGCACATTTTCCATACGTCCGACAAAGAAGTGTGGGATTTCGTCAACGAATTTGCCGAATTCAACAACTATATAAACTCGCCGATTGCAAACTACAAGGGCGAATTGTACAATTTGCCGTTCAATATGAACACGTTCAGCAAGTTGTGGGGCGTTGTCACACCGGGCGAAGCGCGTGCCAAAATCGCCGAACAAGTGGCGAATCTTGGAATAGACGAGCCTAAAAACCTCGAAGAACAGGCTTTGAAACTCGTCGGCACGGACGTGTATACAAAACTTGTTAAAGGCTACACCGAAAAGCAATGGGGCAGAGATTGCAAAGATTTGCCCGCGTTTATAATAAAGCGTTTGCCGTGCAGATTCACCTTTGACAACAACTATTTCAACGACCGCTATCAGGGCATACCTATCGGCGGATATACGCCAATAATCGAGAAGTTGCTCGACGGCGCAGACGTGATGACAAACACGGATTATTTCGACTTTATAAAAGATAATCCGAACGTTGCAAACAAGACGGTATACACGGGTATGATAGACGAGTTTTTCGGATTCAGATTCGGCAAACTCAAATATCGCACGGTGCGCTTCGATACGAAGATTCTCGATATGCCAAACTATCAAGGCGTTGCGGTTATGAATTATACGGACAGAGAAACGCCGTATACGCGCATTATCGAGCACAAGCATTTCGAGTTTGGCACAGAGCAAAAAACCGTGATAAGTTACGAGTATCCGACCGAGTGGCAAGAGGGTATGGAACCTTACTATCCCGTCAATGACGAGGAAAACACCTCGCTTTACGAGCGTTACAAGCAACTTGCAACCGAGCGCCCCGACGTAATCTTCGGCGGCAGGCTCGGACAATATAAATACTACGATATGGACAAAGTCATTCGCTCGGCTTTGGACATTGCGAAAGCAGAGAGTTAAGCTCATAAAAGAAGATATGACCATTTTATCGCGCTGGATTATCGGCGAGGGAAAACTTAATACGCGGCTTGAAAATGCCGCCGTGGATGAGGGCAAAGTGACGTTGCAAAAGGGCGGCAGCGTCGGTTTCGACACGTACTTTAACAGTTTTTCCGAGGCGGTTTTCAAGCAAAAGACGTTGCTTGAAAAGGCGATTGCGTTCGCCGAAGTCGAAGGCGCGGTGAGAGTCGAGGTGTATTCGTCAAAACGCGGCGAAAACGGCGTAATCGATACGCTCATCTGTCAAAAAGAGGACTTAAACGTTGTAAAACGAACGGTTGAAGTTCCGTTTGCGTTTGACGACGGCAGTTTTGTGTGGTGCAAAATAGTTGCGCTTTCCGATACGGCGACGGTGTTTGGCGGCGGATATGCGACAGAGCAAGCAAAGCAAAGACGAGCAAATCTTGCCGTCGTGATTTGCACTTTCAAAAGAGAATCTTACGTCAAAAGCAACGTCAAGGCGTTATGCGAATTTGCAAAGCGCAACGCCGAAAACGTAACCGTTTACGTCATCGACAACGGGCAGACTCTTTCGCGCGAGGACGTGGTTGGCGCGGTGCTTGTTACAAACAAGAATCTCGGCGGAAGCGGCGGTTTTTCGAGAGGAATGATAGAGGCGCACAATGCCGGCGTGCATACGCATTTTCTGCTTATGGACGACGACATTTCTTTCAATCCCGAAATCGTTGCGCGCACTATGCGCTTTTTGGAATACGCAACGTCCGAAAACGTTGCCGTCGGCGGCGGTATGCTTCGAGAGGACGAGCAAGAGATTCTCTACGAACTCGGCGGACGTTGGAACGGCGACAGACTTTGCGGTTTTTACAGCGATTTGGATTTGTCCGAAAAGGAAAATTTGCTTTTCGACAAGCCCGAACGTCCCGACTATTGCGCGTGGTGGTATTGCTGTATGCCCATCGGCGTGATAGTAAGACACGGTTTGCCGTTGCCGCTTTTCATAAAAAACGACGACGTGGAATACGGCGTGCGTTGCAAGGAACTTGAATGGACGTTCTTAAACGGCGTCGGCGTTTATCACTCGCCTTTTGAGGCAAAATACAACGCATCGCTCGAATACTACATCAGACGAAACGAACTTATAAGCAACTGCTACACCACAAAGCGCAGCGGATTCAAATATTTTTGGAAACTCGTGCGTTGCGTGGGGATTCAACTCGTTCAGCAACGGTATTTTGCAATTCCGTATTCCGTCAAAGGTTACGACGATTTCCTCAAAGGCGCGGACTATCTTGCAACTCTCGACGCCGAAAAACTCAATTCGGATTTGAGAAAGGGTATGCCTAAAACGTACTCGAAAGCCGAACTCGAAGATATGGGCTACGACTTAACGAATATTTACAAGAGCAAACCGCGCTCGGAATTTTTGCAGACGATTACGCTCAACGGTTATCTGATTCCGAAGTTTTTGTGCTCGAAGCAATCGCGCGAGGTCAGAATCATAGACAGCACGGATTGTCCGCCGAGAGATTTTTTCACGTCGCGCAAAACTCTTCAATACAATTCGCTTTCCCAAACGGGATTCTTCACCGAAGAAAAGTTTTCAAAGGTGATAAAGGCGGGATTTATGCTCGTTGGAAAAGCATTCAAAATGGTCGTTGAATATAATAGAGCAAAAAAATCGTTCGTGAGAAAACAAAAGTATCTCACGTCGTTCGAGTTCTGGTCTAAAAAACTCGGACTCGACGATTGATTATCGAGAGGACAAAATGGCGGATACCGAAGGGAAAAAAATCAAAATAGCGCAGGTTATAGGCAATGCCAAAGTGGGCGGCGTTATAAACTGCGTTATGAATTATTTTAGGAATATCGACACGTCAAAAGTTCAGTTCGATTTTTACACTTACGGTCCGTCGCCTTTCGATGAGGAAATAAAAGCGCGCGGCGGCAGAGTTTTCTATTTTCCGTCCGTGTTCGCGTTTTTCAAGTGCGTGCGGTTTTTGCGCAAGAGTTTTAAGCGCGAACAATACGACATAGTGCACGCGCATATGACGTCGCTGTCTTTTGTGAGTTTGCTCGCCGCAAAGCAGGCAGGTGTAAAGCATCGCATTTGCCACGCTCATTCGACAACCAACAAGAAAGAAGGGTTCGTGCACTTCGTCAAGTCGTGCTTGAAGCATATTTCGACGTGGTTTGCAACCGACCTTGCGGGGTGCAGCAGGCTGAGTATAGATTGGCTCTACGGTAAGAAAGCCGCAAAGAACGCCTACCTTATGCGCAACGCCATAGACCTTGACAGATTCGACGTTACCGACGAGGGAAAACGGGAATTGAAAACGCGCTACGGTCTTGAAAACTGCAAAGTCGTAGGGCATATCGGAAGATTCGAGTTTCAAAAGAATATTCCGTTTTTGGTGAAGGCATTTGCCATTTTGTGCAAGTCGCGAGACGACGTAAGGCTGATGCTCGTGGGTGGAGGAGCAGAGTTCGAAAACGTCAAAAAACTGGTTCAAACGCTCAAAATAGAAGATAAAGTGCTGTTTATGACGGAAAAGCGCAACGTACAAGAATACTACGCGCTGTTTGACGTATTTGCGTTGCCGTCAAGATTCGAGGGGCTTCCGCTCGTTGCGATAGAGGCGCAGGCAATGGGAATCCCGTGTCTTCTTTCCGACTGCATAACCAAAGAAGCCGACGTCACGGGACACGTGGAATATCTGCCTATTCTAAGCGCGACTTATTGGGCGAACGAGATAAATCGAGTTCTTGACGAACACATTTCATACGACGGAAGGAAAGCGGTTGCCGCCGCAGGTTACGACATCGTCGAAGAATCTAAAAACTTGCTCGAATACTACACGGAAGTAAACGAAAAATGAACGCCAAAATTTTTGTCGTATGTCACGACCCCAAGCAAATCGACGAAAGGATTTTTCAATATCCTTACGTTCCTATTTGCGTAGGTGCGAAAAAAGACGAGTTTTCGCCACGTTTTTTGCGTGACGACAGAGGCGACAACATCGCGGACAAAAATGACGTATACAACGAAATGACTGCGGTTTTCAGCGTATACAAGCACATCGACGAGTTTGAAAATACAGACTTGATAGGCTTCGTACATTACCGCAGATTTTTTGCCTTTTCGAGCAATGCGAAGATTTACAACGAGCGTTCGAAATTCACCGACGAATTTTTCGATGAAATAAAACTCGACGAAGAAAAGTTGAACGATATTTTTTCAAAATACGATTTCGTCGCGCCCGTTCCTGCGTACAGAAAATCCGTCGGGGAAAATTTCAAAAAAGCGCACGGCGACGATTTGAACGTAATAAACGATATAATCGACAAGCAATATCCCGAATTTTCCGCGGCGAAAAACGAGTATTTTTGCGGAAATAAAGCGTACTTTTTCAATATGTTCGTTTTCAAAAAGGATACGTTCAAGAGATATTGCGACTTGATATTCCCGATTTTGTTCGAGTACGAAAAGAGAAGAAAAAACCAAGACGAGAGAATGTTCGTTTCCGAACGGCTTACGGGTGCGTTTATAACTTTGCTTGAAAAAGAAGGGCAAAAGGGGTGTTTCCTTCCCGTAACATGCATTCTTAAAAAAGCGAGTTTGAAACACAGTTTGAAAAACGCAAAGAAAAGCGGCGGAAAGTCTGCTCTTTATGCGATTAAACCCGTTGTCGAATGGCTTGCGCCGAAAAGAGTTATGCTCGCATACAGAAAAAAGAAATTCGATAAATTTGCGGATTTTAGGACAAAACTATAAGCATAAGCGCATAGGGTATTGACACTATAGTGTAAATTTATCGAACACTATGGTGTTATCAAATGCTTATAGTGAAAAGTTGTAAAACGATAGTGAAATCCGAATCGTAAAAATCAAATTGCATAAATTCGTAAAATAAAAACTGCCGTTCGGCAGTTTTTTGAGTTCTTATTGCTTTTTCGTTATTGTTTCTTTTGCGCTTGCTCTGCAAGGGCGCAATCCTTTTGATATGCCTCGACAACTTCTTTTGCCGTGCCGTATTGAACGACGTTTCCGTCTTTGAGATAGATTGCGTTTTGGCAAAGCCTGAGAATCTGCGACGTGCTGTGCGATACGACGATAAACGTCGTGCCGTTTTTTCTCAATTCGTCGATTTTTTCAGCGCATTTTTTTTGGAATACTGCGTCGCCTACGGCAAGAATTTCGTCGATAAGCAAAACGTCCGGATTTACGTCAACCGCTATTGCGAATCCGAGCCTTGAAATCATACCTTGAGAATAGTTCTTGAGGGGTACGTTCATAAACTTTTCAAGTTCGGCAAATTCGACGATGCTGTCGTATTTTTTCTTCATCTCGCGTTTAGAAAAACCGAGCATTGCGCCATTGAGAAACACGTTTTCTTTTCCTGTGGCATTGTAGTCGAAACCTGCGCCGAGTTTCAAGAGCGGAACGATGTTGCCCCTCGTTTTGACGTAACCGGCGGTCGGTTCGATTATACCCGATATAATTTTCAGCAGGGTGGATTTGCCTGCGCCGTTTCTGCCGATAAGGCCTATGCTTTCGCCTCTGCGGACTTGGAACGTGACGTTTTTGAGCGCGACGAAACTCGTGTAGTGAAGTTGTCCTTTCACGAGTTTGATGCAAAACTCTTTTAGGTTGTCTATGCGCTCGGTGGGAAGTTTGAATTTCATCCCGACGTGGCTGACGTCGAGCAAAATATCTTTGTCCGTATCAAAATCGCCGAGATGCTCGAATGCGTCCGGCTTAACCTCGGTCGTATCGGTCAAAGCCGAATCGTCCGATATGTTCAAGTTTTGCTCTTTTATATCTTCCATACTCTCAAATGTACAACAACAGTCTCTTTCTTGACAATCTGAATATCAAGTATCCGAGACCCAAACAACCGAGACCCACGCCGTAGCAAATCAAAAATTCTTTTCCGCTCGGAACGGTGCCGCACACCAACTCTCTGAACGCTTGCAGATAGTGAACCATCGGGTTGAGGCTCATCACGGTGAGGTAACGGCTGTCGAGTTTCAGCGCGTCGATTGAGTAGAACACAGGGGTCATATACATCCATAAAGTCAGAAATACGCCGTAAAGGTGTTTAATATCTCTGAATCTGACGTATACGACGGACAGCACGAAGGACACGCCGGTGCAGAAAAACAAAATCGCAGGCAGCCAAGCGAAGATTATCAAAATCATCGTCCAATGGAAAGTCACGCCCGCGCTCATTCTCACAAGCATAACGATGACGAGCGCAATCAGTGAAAAGAGAAAGTTTACAGTGGAGGACAGAACGTTCGAGATAGGGAAAACCGCATACGGAATCCTTGTTTTGGAGAGCAAATCGTAATTGTTTACCATACAGGTGAGCGACGACGTGGTCGACGCGCGCATCAGTGAAAACACGATATTACCCGAAAGGACGTATACGGGGTAGTCCATATTTATTGAGTTTCTGCCGAAAATTTTGCTGAAAACAAAAGCCATAACGAACATATTGAGAAGCGGATTCAAAACCGTCCACAAAATGCCGAGAACAGAACGTCTATATTGATTTTTGATGTTTTTCCCGACCAAAGAGCCCAAAACCACCATCGATTTTTTGAACTGCAACTCGTTTGCACGCACTCTTTTTTGGGGAAGTTTAAGTCGATTTGTCATTCGCGTTGATTGTGGTCAAAATCAAAATCTTTTATCACTTTCGACCGCAATAATATTAATTATATACCAAATCGCGCTGCAAGTCAACAGCAAGAGTAGCAGCCGCAATCTTAAAGACAACGGTCAGTGCGCGTTGTTGGCATTGTAAAGATTTTTAAGGTCGGATTTACTCATAATGGTTATAGGCCTTGAAAAACAGGTTATGCCGAGATTTACATCGCCGCCGAAAACCTTTTTTTCGCCGTCCATATCGAAATCCACGTCCTTATCGAGCGAAATCGTCAATTTGTCGAAAGGTCTGAATTCCATATTCTTTGAATGGTATGGCTTGCCAAAACCGACAAAGAACGCTCTGAACAACGGGAAGAAGATTTTGATTTTGCCGAATATGCCGTTGGTTTTGGGGGCTTTTATGGTCAGAAGATGCATAATGCCGTCGTCCGCTTTGAAAAGTCGGTTGAATCTAAACCCGAAGCAACGCGGCGAATCGATTGCCATAATGAGCGAGTACTCGCCCTCGTCCTTAAAGTCGCTTGCCGAAATTTTTGCGTTTATGCGGTGAATCTTGTATTCTTTCACGACATGAGCGATGTACGCAAGAGCCTTGTATTTGCGTTTTTTCTTGTCGTTTACGCAATATCCGATGGGGGTGAAAATGCCTGCCGCCATAACGTATGAAAAATACAAATCGTTGGCAAAGCAAATGTCTTTGAGGAAATGATTGTTTTTGATTCCGCCGTTATAGAACTCGTTGAGCGTGCCGTACGGCATATAAATAATCTCTACGTCGTCGCGGATTTTTGAATTGAGGATGCCGTTGAGCGTGCCGTCGCCGCCGCACACGACGATTCTGTCGTACTCTGAAAAATCTTCGAGTTTTTGTTTTTCGACGATATAGTAGTAATCAACGGCGTATCCCGCGCCGAGAGCGGTTTTCAAAGTGCGCTCGTCCGCTCTGTTGCCGTTGCCGGACAACTTGTTGATGACGATTATGCATCTTTTGATATGCGACCCTTTCTTCTTTCTCATAACACAACTATAATACATTTTGTAACATTTTGCAATATAATCGTGCAAGTATAAGGCATAATTAAGGTGAAAATTAGACAAAAGGCTTGAATTTATGTGCAAATTATAATAATATAAACATTAAAGCGCATAGATTGTGCAACTCGAAATACTTTGCAACGAGGTTTTCGGATTGTCGAAAAAAGAAAAAACGAGAGAGAAAAAAACCGCCGCGCACGTTGAAAGCGAGCAAATTTGCGATGACGCAGACGAGAAGTATATCGACGATTTCAAGGTGAAAAACGTCGTGTTTTACCCGTTTTTCAAAAGAGCGTTCGATATATGCGCTTCGTTTTTTTCAATCGTCGTTTTGATAATTCCTCTTTTAATTGTCGCAATCGCCATAAAAATCGACTCGAAAGGGCGCGTATTTTACGTTTCGGACAGAATCGGAAAGCGCGGTAAAGTGTTCAAACTTTACAAATTCCGCTCTATGGAAGAAAACGCAGAGGACAAACTCGCTTCCCTTCTCAAAGACAATCAGGTTGAGGGCGACGTGACGTTCAAACTCAAAGACGATCCCCGCATAACCAAAGTCGGCAAGTTTTTGAGGAAAACGTCTATCGACGAACTTCCGCAACTTTTCAATATTCTAAAAGGGGATATGTCGTTCGTAGGACCTCGCCCCTGCACGCCGAGAGAGTTCTTTTTGTACACCCCCAAGGATATGCTTCGTCTGAGCGTTCCGCAAGGATTGACGGGCGAGTGGCAAACACACGGCAGAAGCAACACGACGTTCGAGCAAATGATAGATATGGATTTGGATTATATTAGTCACAAGCGCGGATTCTTCTATGATTTGTATTTGATTTTCAAAACGATAGGCGTTGCGCTAAGGCAAGAGGGCGCGGAATAAAAACGTAAAAACGGCGAAAAATTCGCCGTTTTTTTGATGTTTTTTTGATGTTTTTTGATGTTTTTTCGTTGGCTTTTCGCCGTTCGTTATGCGTTTTGCCGATACATTTTACGCCGTTTCGGTTTGCGATGGCTTTTACGCGACGTTATCATTGAAAGCGAATGGCGGTTTTGCTCGATTACGTCAAATCCGTCGGTTTGTGCCACAGATTGTTGCGTTCGGGGTGATATATTGCACCCAAAATGCGTTGCTTTGCAAACGGTATGTCTTTGCAAACGATTTTTATGAGGTTCTTCATATACTCGCGTTGCGATTCGTGATTCATAGGGCAGGGATTGTCCACAATGGGCAGTTCGAGGCGTTTTACGGCGGATTTTATGTCGTATTCCTCGAGATATATAAAGGGGCGAATGAGGGAAACGCCCGATTTGTCCATATACGTCGTAGGCGGAAAGCACGAAAATCTGCCCTCGTAAAGCAAGGATAAAAGCATCGTTTCGGCAACGTCGTCGGCGTTATGACCGAGCGCGAGTTTGCCGCCGCCGAGTCTGTTTATTTCGTTGTTCAATGCGCCTCTGCGCATTTTCGCGCAAAGCGAGCAAGGGTTGGATTCTTTTCTCGCGTCGAAAATGATTTCCGCAATGTCCGTTTTTACGATATGGTGGGGTACGGAAAGGTTTGCGCAGTAGTCCGACAAGGCTTGCATTTGCGATTTGTCGGTGTCTTTAAGCCCCATATCTATCGTTATCGCTTCGAGGGTGTAACGCTCGGGCGAAAAACGTCGGTAATCGGCGAGCGCGCGCAAAAGCAGGGTGCTGTCCTTGCCGCCCGACAGACCTACGAAAATTCTGTCGCCGTCCTCTATCATACGATAATCCTGAACGGCTCTTCTCATTGCACTCAATATTTTTTGCATAACTTTTAAGGATTGAAATATTATTCAATATATAAGCGTGGATTTGACAAAATTATATATAATGACGTCGGATTTTGCAAGCGGAACGAGCCAAAATCGCCTTGACAGAATCGGCGGGCGTAAACTATACTTTTTATAGAGGGCAAAGGCAATGATTCAAGACTTGATAACCCAGATAAGCAACGCCATAGGCAATCCCTATCTGACGTTGTACGTCATATCGATAATCCCCATCGTCGAGTTGCGCGGGGCTATTTTGTTTATGCCCTATATGTTCGACACGATAGGCGAAATGATGCTGGGTATGCTTTGCTGCATAGCAGGCTCGACGACGGTTATCGTTCCGCTTATTCTGATAACGAGACCGCTCTTGAAAAAACTCCGTCGTTCCAAATGGTTTTCAAAAATAGGAAAGCGTATGGAAGCAAATCTCGCCGACAGGGCGGAAAGCGCGTACGACGAGGAAAAAATTGAGGAAAGGGAAGCCAAGCGCAAGCGCAAACCTCTATCCAAAGACACGAAAAAGTTTTTGGGATTATTCGTGTTCGTTGCCGTTCCTTTGCCTATGACGGGGGCGTGGACGGGCTCTTGTATAGGAAGTTTTCTCGATTTTCCCGTCTGGAAAGCGTCACTGGCGGTGTTTTTCGGGAATATTGTTGCGGGACTTATCCTCACGACGATAACCTACTTCTTGCCAAGGCAATACGCCGACGTGTTCCTTTACGGTTTTGTGGTGCTTGCCATCGCAATCGCCGTAACGCTGTACTTTTCGCGCTCCAAACGCAACGAGAGAAAACGCAACGCCGAACTCGAAAAATACTCCAATAAGAGTGAATACGAACTCGCAGTCCTCAAAAAAGAAGCCGACAAGGACGGCAAAGTGCTTATCAAAAAAGAGTATATCGACGAAAACGGCGACAAACATATCGTCATCGGCCGCGATGAAAAACGAAACAAATCGGTCGTTGACAAGGACGACCTCATATGACAGTTGTCAAGACAAACACAACCGAGATTTTGATATAAACGGTTGTGTTTTTTCTTTTGAGGTTGTATAATATTGACGAAATAAATTTTGGAGGCAACACTATGCCATTAGTTACAACAACCGAAATGTTCAAAAAAGCATATGCAGGCGGTTACGCAATCGGCGCTTTCAACGTCAACAATATGGAAATCATCCAAGGTATCGTTGAAGCGGCAACCGAAGAACAAGCCCCGCTTATTCTTCAAGTTTCCTCCGGCGCAAGAAAATATGCAAACACGACTTACCTCACCAAAATGGTTGAAGCGGCAGTCGAAACAAGCGGACTTCCCATTTGCTTGCACCTCGATCACGGCGACAGTTTCGCACTCTGCAAAGACTGCGTAGACCACGGTTTCACTTCCGTTATGATCGACGCGAGCGCACATCCGTTTGCGGAAAATATTTCAATCACAAAGCAAGTCGTCGAGTACGCTCACGATCACGGCGTAGTCGTCGAGGCTGAACTCGGCAAACTCGCAGGTATCGAAGACGCCGTCAACGTTTCCGCAAAAGACGCTCAATTCACCGATCCCGACCAAGTCGAAGAATTTGTCGGCAAGACCGGCGTCGATTCTTTGGCAATCGCAATCGGCACTTCTCACGGCGCATACAAGTTCAAAGGTCAACCGCAACTTCGTTTCGACATCCTCGAAGAAGTCAGCAAACGTTTGCCCGGATTCCCCATTGTTTTGCACGGCTCGTCTTCCGTTCCGCAAGACCTCGTCGCAAAGATCAATCAATACGGCGGCAGTATGCCCGGCGCACAAGGCGTTCCCGAAGATATGCTCCGCAAAGCGGCTTCTATGGCAGTCTGCAAGATCAACATCGACTCCGACCTCAGACTTGCAGTCACCGCTGCAATCCGCGAGCACTTTGCTCTCAATCCTTCTCACTTCGATCCTCGTCAATATCTCGGACCGGCAAGAGAAGCGGTTAAACAAATCGTGAAGCACAAATTGGTGGACGTGCTCGGCTGCAACGGCAAAGCCTGAGCGCTCTATTGAGCAAATAACTACGGCAACGCCCTTTTGCAAACTCGTCACGTACGACAAGTACGTTAGGCGAGTTTGCAAAAGGGCGTTTTCTTGTTCTTTATCTCAATAGAGCGCTCAGGATATTTAGTGAAAGTATACAATAACGGGCACTTATTCGAGGCGTACTCATAAACGGAATGTGTAATTTCAAAGACGAAACGCGAGCCGCAAGGCGGCGAGGAAGCGAACGCCGAGCTTGACGGA
>URIX01000039.1 GCA_900547975.1 uncultured Eubacteriales bacterium
GCGAACGCCGAGCTTGACGGATAGTACAAGCGACTGCGCCGTTTGGGTGCGTAGCAGGCGCACAAAGCGCAGTGGCATAAGTAGAGAAATGTCCCTATCTATGCGAGTGCTGAGTGTTGTCCCCCGCTACGCGGTCGGCGTGGGTTCCCTCAAACTTGTGCAGAGGGGGAACGCCGATAGGGAAAACACGTGAGGAAAGGGGAAGGTTAAATTTTAGTGTTTTGTAGCACGTCGCCTATCATCGTAGTTAATTTATTTTTCACAGCAATCGCTTTCAAATCCTGCTCGGATAAGGTGCGAATTATCTTTCCGTCCTCGCCGACGACGTCGAACGTCGTTTTGCTTTGTCTGCCGACGTAATGGAACAATCTGAGTATCGGCGTATCGCAAGATATTTCCACGCGTTTGAGTTCAACGCCCAAAGAATAGTTTTTGCACGCCACGTCAAGCACGCTCGAATAGGTTTCGTCCTTGCTTGCAAACGTCGCGCCGTAAAAGAGGAAGACCGCCATTATGCCGAACGTGAAATTGAGTCCGAAAAAGAACGAACCGACGAAAAGCCCCAAAAACAAAAAAGAGCAAACTATGCCCGCAATCTGCAAACCCTTGACCGCCTTAATCTTGTTTTTGCAAAAACCGAGAACCACCCTCGAACCGTCAAGAGGATATACGGGCAAGAGATTGAACAAGCCGAGCGACATATTTGCGTAAAGAAAGGAAATCGTATAAGGATACATTGACGGAAACAACCACCAAAGGCCGAGCGTGACGAGCGCAAGCAAAAGATTGCACAAAGGTCCTGCAAGACCTATAAGCACGCTTGACGTTTTGTCGAAGTTTTCGCCCGCGCTCATCATTGCCCCGTACGGCAAAAGCACCATTTTTTTTACGACGTATCCCCTTGCCCTCGCCATAAGCGCGTGCGCGCTTTCGTGAAAGAGCAAAGCAAGCATAGTCCATACGAAATCAAGCGCGTGCCCGAACGCGATAAGCGCAAGGGCAAGCGCGAAAAAAAGAGGATTAACCTTGAATTTCATAAGGATAAACCTCTTGTTTTGTCAAATGGAAGAAATTATGCTTGAAATGTTCGACAACGTTTCCACGATGGAAGTTGCTCTGAAAATGTTTGCAAACAAGAAGCCGAGCGACACGAAAACGCCGATTGCCACGGGTATGATTGCAACGTCGAGAGCGTCCAAAACGCCTTTCTTTTTGCGCTTTTTGTTGACGCGATTTTCAACGAAATTGTTTTGAGAGATTTCTACGTCGAGTTTTTTGCTTTCATCAAATTCCATATTTGCCACCTCGCATTTACCATATTCTTGCAAGGAGCAAAATATAACTTTTTTCAAAAAACTTGCGCCGCACTTTTCAGTATCTCGGCATATCGAGCGTCGTTTGAAATTGCTTCACTCTCGTTGCGTTTGCCTCTATCGTGATTTTGTACACCCCTCTTTCGTTTTGCGCGACGTCGATTTTGGCGCGGCCGTCAAGCGAAAAATAGTCGCCAAGCACGTTGTTCAAGTCGTTTTCGAGCGCGGTTGAAAAGCCTTCTTTTATGCCCACTTTGTCGCGCGTGAGCATATCTCTCATTCTGCTTGCAATCTGTTTGGACGCTTTCATCTGAGCCACCTCAATCGCCTTTTGGGTGCAATATCCACGAAAACTTTGCTGTTTTGCGCAACGTTTTTGGCAAGCACGTCGTATGCGCGGTTGGAGATTGCGCGTTGCGGAATCGTGCCGAGTTGCTGATACAAGGTTATCATATCGTCGTCGGGAATCACGCCTATCGCCGCAACGTGAAGAAGGGAACTAATCTCGCTTGCGCCGAGCATTTCGCCCCTTGCAATCATATCCGCGCGCACTCTGTTTACCACGAGCGAAATATCTTTCAATCGATAACTCGCAAGCAGACTTATCACTTTGTCCGCGTCTCTGATTGCCGAAGCGGAAGGTGTGGTAACTACGAGTGCTTCCTCGCACGCCGAAACCGCCCTATGGAAGCCGTGTTCTATGCCCGCGGGGCAATCGACGAACACAAAATCGAACTCGCTCAAACTGTCCACGATTCCCCTAAACGCTTGCGCCGTGATTGCGTTGCACTCCCTTGACGACGGAAGAATTTTCATCGGACTTTCCGCATCGCTTACAAGTGCTTGAAACGTCCTGCACCGCCCTTGCAACACGTCGCTTATGTCGTACACGACTCGCCTTTCGATACCCGTCACGACGTCGAGATTGTTGAGTCCGACGTCGCCGTCCACAAGCACGACGCCATATCCCGACAAAGCCAGTTTTCTGCCGAGAGTTGCGGTTACGGTGGTTTTTCCGACGCCGCCCTTACCCGAAGTAACAACGATTTTTCTCATATTCCCATAATAAAAAACAGACGCCGCAAGAGGATGTCTGTTTCTGCCGATTTTGGATTTTCTTTGTCAAAAAAATTTCGAGAGGAAATATATTTTTAATCTGCGTCTGTTCTTCCTCTGCAATAGTGTGGCGGCGTAATCTTTAATTTAAGCTTCCCCCTTCCTCATGTGTTTCCCCTACCGTCGTTTCCCCTCTGCACAAGTTTGAGGGAACCCACGACGTCCGCTCCGCGTGGGGCAACACTCGGTGCTCGCATAAATAGGGACATTTCACTCATTATGTCACTTCGCCTGCGTGGCGGCTTCGCAACAGAATGCCACGCATTCTCGTACTAATCGTTGAGCTTCGACGCTCGCTTTTCTCGCCGCCCTGCGGCTCGCGTTCCGTCTGCGAATAAGCACATTCAGTTTATAAGTACGCCTTGAATGAGTGACATCAAATTGCATTAAAGCGCAATATTGAGATGAAGAACAAGGAAACACCCTTTTGCGAACCCGCCCAACGTACTAAATCGTACGTGACGGGTGAACAAAAGGGCGTTGACGACGTTATTCGCTCAATAGTGCGCTTTAATGCAATTTGACACCAAGCATATCGCTTAATAGGTTCTTTTCGTCAAAAAATCTCGCGCCGCCGATTGCAATCGCGTTCTCGATGTCTTTGAGTGGCGTGACGGGAAGTTCGAGCGCTTGTTCGAGATAGTCGATAAGTCCCGGAATGTGAAGCGAGCCGCCGGATACGAAAATGCCTTTGCGAAGTATTTCTGCGGAAAGTTCGGGCGGCGTTTGGTTGAGGACGGACATTATAACTTCGATGATGTCGTCCACAAGCGGAATCACTGCGTCGCGCATTTGCTCTGCGGTGACGTAAAGCGAACGAGGCGAACCGTCCGCGCTGCCGCCGCTAACGGCGTAACTGCCCTCATCGTTGACATAGAAAGAAAGTGCGGATTTTTTGAGATTCTCGATTGTAAATTCGCCCACTTTTACGCCGTAATTCATATAAAGGCTGTCGATGATTGCGTTGTTGAACGCGTCGCCTG
The DNA here is from genome assembly GCA_900547975.1 of uncultured Eubacteriales bacterium. GTDB lineage: Bacteria > Bacillota > Clostridia > Christensenellales > CAG-917 > CAG-475. Next base: position 3,413 of record URIX01000039.1, read on the forward strand.
CGATATTGACCGAGCAACCCGTCGCAATACCGTGGTTGGTGACTGCGGATATTTCGGTTTTTCCGCCGCCGATGTCAACAAAAAGACCGCCTATGCTGTTGGTGTACGCAAGAAGGCTCAAACCCGATTCCACGAGCGTGACTTCCTTTATGCCCGCCTTTATGCAACACTTTTCCACGGCGCGTCTGTCCGAGCCCGACGAGGATTCGCAAATGGACACGATGGCTTTGATTCTGGGCATAAAAATGCCTTCGGGGATAATCTTTTTGAGGAAGTAATGAAGAAGCATAGTCGCCATTTCTTCGTCGACGATTATGCCTTCCTTGATGGGCGCGATGACTCTTGCGCCGCCGAGCGAACCCGTCATAACGCTTTCCGCCCTATACCCTGCGTCGCGGATTTCGAGACGGTTGCGCGATTTGGTCGCAATGGCGATTGCAGGCTCGCGCAAAACGAGACCTATGCCCTTTTGATAGATGGTGATAAACTTGCTTCCGAGGTCAATCGATAGTTCTATTGTTGCCATTGATAACTCCGACTCGAACGAGAATGTCGCCGAGTTTTTCTTTGGGCAGCCCCATTATATTTGAGTAACTGCCGCTGTATTTTTCAACGATTCTTTTGTCCTGAATCCCGTATGCGCCTGCTTTGTCGAAAGGCTTGCAGTCGTCGATATACGCGTAAATCTGCTCGTCGGTGAGGGTTTTGAAAGTGACAAGCGATTTGACGCAAGTCACGACCTTTTTGTCCTCGCACGTCACGCAAACGCCCGTATACACGGTGTGCGTGCGCCCGTTGAGTTTTTTTATCATATCGAAAGCGCGCGCTCTGTCGTGCGGTTTGCCGTACACTTTGCCGTCGAGCACGACGATTGTGTCCGCCGCGATAACAGTGTCGCTCCTATGCTCTTTTGCGATATGTTCCGCCTTTGCTTTCGCGAGTTTTTTGACAAGCAAAAACGGAAAACGCGATTTTATCTCGCTCTCGTCTATATCTGCGGGGATAACCTCGTATTTTACGCCCATATCCGCAAGAATTTCCTTGCGGCGAGGCGAGGACGAGGCGAGAATCACGTTATTTGAAAACTTTTTCATTTCCTGCCGATTTTGATTAGATTTTTCAATCGTTCGTTTTGGTATTTTCAATCGATATTCCGCTTACAGAATTTCAAGATTCTTGCCGTACGCCGCCTTGAACTCTGCCGCCGCGCCCATAGCGTCCTTGACTTCGAGCGTACAGTCGCCGCCGTTTTCGCACTCGGTTTTTACTATTACGCTGTCGCCGAGAACGTCGCAGTTGATACCGGTGACGACGCCGCTTTGGCTTCTGTCGAAACTCTCTGCGATACGCAGTATCACGCTTAGTTTTCTGATTGCGTCAACGTCCTCTTGCGTGAGCATATCCTTGTACTTTATGATTTCGTCGCGCGCGTTTTCGGCTTTTCTGTGACCTGCCGCAACGAACGCCGCCACGACGATATCCTTGTGCGGTACGCCGTAGAGGTTGCTGTTGAGAATGATGTACGCCGAGTGAAGTTGATGGTTGTAGAACTTGATTCTCATACCGCTGTCGTGCAAAAGCGCGGCGATTTTAAGCACCCTGACGTAAACTCTGGGCATTTTGTGAAGCACTTTGAGTTGCTTGAAAAGTTGTATCGAGAGGTTGTAGACGTGTTCGGCGTGACCAATGTTGAGGTCGTGATATTTCATTTGCGTGTAAATGGAATGTCCCAAAACGTCCGAAAGCGGTCTTTCGTTGATACCGGGGACGGCATAACGGAACATCGCGCCCTCTCTCAAGCCGCAACCGCTGATTGTGATTTTTGAAAACTCGAAGCGAGAAAGCACCGCTTTCATCACGGCAAGCGCGCTCGGGAAGATGTCCGCGCGACCGCTCGAAAGTCCCTTTATCTTCATAGTGCTGTTGAGGTCGAGTTTCTTTATGGTGTTGTAGATACCCTCGAACTCGGTGACGGGCAACTCGTAGTTGTGCGTCATATTGAACGGATATTTCTTGATGAGTCTGCTGATTCTGCCGAGATTTCTGAAACTTCCGCCCACGCCGACAAACGCCGTATCGGGTTCTACGCTGTCGAGCCAAGTGATTTTTTCGAGTTGTTCGCCGATGAAGTCCTCGATTTTCTTTGCCCTTTCCTGCGGTGTGGAACTGTCGTTTTTGAACAAATCCGTGAGCGTAACCGCGCCGAAAGGCAATGTTTCGAAGTGAACGAGATTTCTTCTGTTGTAATAAATGAGGTTGGTAGAGCCGCCGCCCATTTCCATAATCAAGCCTTTGGGAATGTCCATAGAGTTGATTACGCCCTGATAGACGAGCATAGCCTGTTCTTCGGGGGAAAGCACTTTGATTTTTATGCCGCAAGTCATTGCGACTTCGTCAAGGAAACTCTTTTGGTTTTTGGCGCGTCTGACCGCCGCCGTAGCGTACGCAAAGATTTTATCGACCTTGTTTGCGTCGCAAAGACGACGGAACATAGTTAGCGTTTTTATCGTCTGCGCAATGCGCTGCGGCTTGATAAAGCCGTCCCAGTCCATATCTTGTCCGAGTCGCACGGTTTCTTTGAGTTCGTCGAAAACCACGAAGTAGCCTCCGTCCAGAACGTTGACCAACACGAGTCTTGCAGAGTTTGAGCCAATGTCGATAATCGCTATTTTTTCCATATAATTCTCCTAACGGCTTTCGCCGTGTCCTTTTGAGGACGACTGTTCGATTCTTTCTTTTTTTCTTATTTTCCCGCTTATTTCAGTCTTTCGATTTTCAATCGAATTTAGTACGCTTTATTTGCCGAGATTTGCGCTTTGCAAATCGATTATTTTTCTTTTGTTGTTTCCAAAATGCACTTAGAGGGGCATTTCGATGCGCAGATTCCGCAACCCGTACACTTCGAATAGTCGATGACCGCAAGGTTGTTTTGAAGGGTTATCGCGCCGTTCGGACACACCTTTGCGCAAAGTCCGCAACCGAGGCATCCCACCGTGCATACCGCGCGAACGTCTTTTGCGCCACGCAGACAGTTTGAACAAGCAACGTAATATTTTGCGGTTGCAGGCACTCTCTTTACAAGTTTTTTCGGGCAAGCGTTGATACATCTTCCGCACGCCACGCACTTTTCTCTGTTCACTTCCGCGTAGCCGTCGTCACCGACTTTCATTGCGCTGAACGGACAAGCGTCCACGCACGAACCCATACCCAAGCAACCCCATTTGCATTGCTTTCTGCCGCCGCCGAGAAGTTCCATACTTCTGCAGTTTCCGTAGCCCATATATTCGTACTTGTCCGCGGCGTATTTCCCGCCTCTGCAAGCGACGACTATCATAGTTTCTTCGGCGTCTATGCTTTGTCCCATAATGTCCGCAATGGCTTTCTTGTTTTCCGCAGACGTAGCGGCGCAAGCGTTGATATCCGCTTTGCCCTCGACGACCGCTTTCGCAAAAGCGTCGCAACCGGCGTATCCGCAACCGCCGCAGTTTGCGCCCGAAAGTTTTTCGCGCACCTGCTTTATGCGTTCGTCCTCGTGGACGGCGAGTTTTTTGCCGAGCACCGCAAGCGTCACGCCGAATACGAGCGCAAGCACGAGCAATACGAGCGTCGAATATAATATCGTCATCGGATTTACAGCCGAAATCAAATTAAGCATATCGCATCACCTCTCAAGGAAACACAAGACTGACCGCGCCGGACGTTGAAATGAGTCCGCTGAACGCGACGAACGCCATACTGAGTATACTTGCCGATATAAGAGTTATCGGGAAGCCTCTGAACGGCTTCGGAACGGCATCCAAATCCATTTTTTCGCGCACGCCTGCAAGAAGCATAATCGCGATGAGGAATCCCACGCCGCTGAACGTGCCGTTGAGGAAGGATTGAAGCAGACTTGCGCCGCTTGCAACACCGTACGTGTCTATGTTGAGAATCGCAACGCCGAGAACGGCGCAGTTGGTCGTTATGAGTGGCAAATACACGCCGAGCGCGCTGTAAAGCGAGGGCATATACTTTTTGAGCACCATTTCGATGAGTTGCACGAGCGCGGCGATGACGAGAATGAACGCAATAGTTTGCAAATACTCTACGCCGAGCGCGACGAGCGCTTTCTGCACGCACCACGTTATGACGCTTGCAACGCCCATAACGAATGTGACCGCAAGCCCCATACCGAGAGCCGTGTCAGTCTTTTTGGAAACGCCGAGGAATGGGCATATGCCGAGAAACTGACTAAGCACGAAGTTGTTGACGAACATTGCGCCGATTATAAGCAAAAAGTATTCCATCAGTCAACATCCCCCTCTTTTTGTTCGAGCGCGGATTTCGCGTTTTCGATATTCTGCGCGGCTCTTTCCGCTTCGAGTTGTTTCTTTTTGCTCTTTTGATCGCTCACCCAGTTGACGAGTGCCATAGCAAGACCGAGCGTCAAAAATCCTCCCGCCGGAAGCACGAAGAACGCAAGCGAATAATCTCTCGCCGCGCCGAGCGAAATGCCGAACGTGAGCGAGCCGAGCGAACCTGCGAATATCGTTCCGCTGCCTACGAGTTCTCTCACGAATCCCAAGCAAGTCAGCGCGAGCGTGAAGCCGAGACCCATTCCCAAACCGTCGAGAATGCTGTCGCCAACTTTGTTGGAACTTGCAAACGCTTCCGCTCTTGCAAGAATGATACAGTTGACGACTATCAGCGGCAAGTAAATGCCGAGCGCGCTATACAGCGTGGGAATGAACTTTTTGAGTATCATTTCGAGCAAAGTAACGAACGTTGCGATGATGAGAACGTACGCGGGGATACGCACCTTGTCGGGAATGACCTTTCTCAAAAGGGATACGAGAGCGTTCGAGCAAATGAGAATGAGCGTTGCCGCAAGTCCCATACCCAAGCCGTTGAACGCGCTTGTGGTGATTGCGAGCGTCGGGCACATACCCAAAACCAGTCTGAACGTCGGGTTTTGCGCGAATATGCCGTTAGATACTATTTGAAGTTTTGAATTTCCTTTCATATCACGCCTCCTCGCTTATATACGTTCTGAACGCATACACCGCCGCCGCCACAGCGTTGTGGTAGCCCGTCGAAGTGTACGTTGCCGAACTCACTGCGCTGATTTCGCCTTCTTCGAGTTCGGATTTGTTTTTGACAAGTTCGAGTTTCTTTATGGTTTTTGCGTTCAAACCGACGTATTTGGGCTTGTTCGCTTTTTCGACCTTATCGAAGTAACCTGCGGTTTCGCCTTGCTCGTAGACGGTGATTTCTTTTATTATACCGTCCTTGTCAATAAACACGAGCAACTCGATTGAGCCGTCTTTTGCGCCGCCGCCCACCGCATAGTAGCAATATCCGACGATTTCCTCGCCGTTTTTGGCAACGAAGCAAGATTCGATATAGTTGTTTTTGTCGTAGTCGTAAGAGGCGAGTTTCTCGTCCTTTACCGACGTTTCCGAGCCGAATTGAGCCGTGCATTTTTCCGCGATAACGCCGTCGGGGTCAACGTAGGTCACCCAGTTGACTATGCCGAGCAAAAGTCCCGCCACAAGCGCGATTACGGTAAGCACGATGGTGCATTTTGCAACGTCGCCGAGTTTGAACTTCTTTTTGCCTTTTTGACCGTCTTTTTCGGCCGATTGAGTGCTTTCCGCTTGCTCGGCTAAGGCGTTTTCGGTCGTCGTATTTTCGTTCACCGCGTTTTCGGTCGCGCCGTTTTCGGCAACGCCCTCGTTTGCGGTTTTATTCGTTTCCTCGTTTGAAATTGAGGCATTTTTCAACAATTCGTCAGTCATTTTTGCCTCCTTCCAATGCTTCTTTGTTCTTGCTCTTGACGCGAGTTGCGACGTTGAGTTTCTTCGGTGCGCCGAACACTCTGGGCATAATCTTGTCGAGAAGCGGTGTGAGAATGTTCATAAGCAGAATCGCAAAGGACACGCCCTCGTTCATCGTACTGTATTTTCTGAAGATAACCGTCAAGAATCCCAGTCCCACGCCGTAAATCACGACTGCGAGGCAGGATTTGGGTGACGTTGCGTAGTCGGTCGCCATAAAGAACGCGCCGAACATAAGACCTCCGCCGAGAAGGTACGTCCAGATGTATTCGCCGACGTAGCCCGTTTTTGCGAAGAAAATCGCCGTGAACACGACCACCGAGCCGATATAGAGCGCGGGAATACGCCAGTCTATAACTCTGCGGATAAGCAGATACGCGCCGCCTATAAGGATTGCAATAGTGCTGACCTCGCCCGCGCTTCCGCCGATTCTTCCCAAGAACATATCGAGTGCGTTGAGTCCTTGCGCCGGATTCGTGCCCGCCGAGACAGAGCCTTTTACTCCTGCCAACGGGGTTGCGCTCGTTATCGCGCTTATGTCGATGTCGACCGCGTGTCCGAAGAACGAGAACAGATTTGCGCCGTTATCCAGCGTAATGGGCGACACGAAACTGGTCATAACGCCCGTCCAGCAAAGGACAAGGAATATACGCGCCGTGATTGCGGGGTTTGCAAAGTTTTTGCCGATACCGCCGAAAAGCATTTTTACGATGACTATCGCAAAGAATCCGCCGACGATGGGAACGTAAAACGGCACGACGGGCGGCAGGTTGAGCGAGAGTATCATACCCGTAACGACCGCCGACAAGTCGCCAACGCTTTGGAAGCGTTTGCCTATCAGGTTAAAAAGCCATTCCGAAAACACGCAAGTGCCGACGCAAAGCACCATCATACAAAGCGGATAGAACCCGTACAGCAATACGCTTGCTATGGTTGCGGGAATAAGCGCGATGATGACGTCGAGCATCATCTTTCTCGTCGTGAAAGTGGTGGATATATGCGGGGACGAAGAAACTATGTATTTTGACATATCACTTTATCCCCCTCGTTTTGATTTCTTTTTTGGCAAGGCGCATCGCTTGAACGAGCGGTCTCTTTGCAGGGCACGAGTACGAACACGCTCCGCACTCTATGCAGTTGAGCACGCCCATTTTGAAAGTCGTTTCGAAGTCGTCTTTTTCAACCGCTTTTTCGATTTCTCTGGGCACGAGCGACATCGGGCAGTTGATTATGCACTTGCCGCAACTTATGCAAGGCGTGGTCGGATTCATATTGAATTCCTTGTCCGTCATAAACAGCAGACAAGACGAGCCTTTCGTGCAGGCAGTCGTCAAAGAGGATTGCGCAAATCCCATCATAGGACCGCCGCTGACGACTTTTCTCGTCTCTTCCTCGCTCTTGTCGCCTCTGCACACGTCGTAGATGTATTGATATTGCACGCCGTTGCGCACCCAGAAGTTGCCTCTCTTTTTCACGCCGCCGCCCGAAACGGTCATAGCGCGCTTGTAGCAAGGCTCACCCTCGTACACCGCTTTTGCAATCGAATACGCCGTATGCGCGTTGCAAACCACGCAACCTACCTTTGCGGGCAACTCGCCCGTCGGAACGATTCTGTGCGTGGTTGCGTAAATGAGTTGCTTTTCCGCCCCTTGCGGATATTTTGCTTTGAGCCTCATAACCGCCACGTTTTCGGGTACGATTTCGGCAAGGTGTTTGATTGCAAGCGGCTTGTTTGCCTCGATACCGATATACGCGCGGTCGATTTCGAGCGCGGTGAGCAAAAGTTCGATACCCTTCAAAATAGTGTCCGCTTCTTCCATAAACAAGCGGTAGTCGCAAGTGATGTACGGCTCGCATTCCGCGCCGTTGATGATGAGCGTGTCGACTTTGTCCTTCGGCATAAGTTTGACGTGCGTTGGGAACGTCGCGCCGCCCATACCCACGATACCCGCGTCTTTTACGCGCTTGATAATGTCGTCTTTGGTCGGATTCTTAAGCGGCGGAAGCGTGCGCTTTGTGTAGAGATAATCGTTTTCGATTTCCACGTGTTGCGCCTCGCCGCCGTTTGCCGTCGGAAGCGTACAAATGCTTTTAACGATGCCGGAAACTGAGGAAAAAACGTTTGCCGAAACAAAGCCGTTCGCCTCGCCTATCAACTGTCCTTCGTCGACGTGGTCGCCGACCGCAACGACAGGCTTTGCCGGCGCGCCTATATGCTGCGACAAAGATATGAATACCCTCTCGGGCGTCGGAAACTGTTCGAGGGGTATGTCTTTTGTAAACTTATTCGCAGGCGGATGAATGCCTCGACGAAAAGTTCTAAGCGGAATTGTCATAAACAAAAGTTCCTCAATAAATAAGTTTGACATAATTATACATTAGAAAACATACAATGTAAATACCCCATTTTTGATTTTTTTCAAGAAACTCCATTCTATTTTTCGTGTTGCGAGAGAATTTTGAGCGACTAAACTTTTGTACGAAAAAAAATCAAAAACAGGGTTATTGGGGGTGTTGTGGGGGTAACTCAAAATAAGACTTCCCCCTTCCTCACGTGTTTGGACTTCGGCGTTTGCGAGGCAATCCGCCTCGTTCGCTTTGGCTACAACACATTCACAGGATGTGTTGTTTAACGCGTCGCGCCCATACCGCCGTTCCCCCTCTGCATACTTTGAGGGAACCCACGGCGTCCGCTTCGCGTGGGGCAACACTCGGTGCTCGCATAAAAAAGTATCGTCCCCTTGTTATATCACTCGTTCACGTGCGAAAAAAATCCACACTCGCCCGTTCACTTGTACTATCCGTCAAGCTCGACGCTCGCTACGGTCATCGCCCTGCGATTCCAATTCCGTCTGCGAATGAGCAAATACCGTGTATAAGTGCGCTTCGAATGAGTGAACGTTAGGATTTTTTAACCTCTTTCGCGATTTTCGAGATAAAAGAAACTATCGCCACGAGCACCAGAAATCCACCGAAAAGTTTTTTGAGCAAATCGCCGTTTGCTTCCGTTGCGAAAAACGAACAACCCACGCAAGCGATTATCGACGGAACGAACATATAAATCAAGTTCTCTTTGCGCACCAAACCGTTCTTGACGTGGACGAAAAGCGCACCCGTTCCCGACGGCAAAAAGGCGATTAGATTCGCAAATTGCGCAGTGAGTTGCGCAACGTTCATAACCAGTACGAGTATGGGCAAAGTGAGCGTTCCGCCACCCATTCCCATACCTGCAAGTATACCCCCTAACAGCCCTGCCAAAATAAAATATATGAATTGCATATTCACCTCATATCAATACAAAATCGACACTTTATCGCTTGAATTTTATCTATAAAACGCTTTTTTAGTCAAAAATCATTTTGAATCCCGCAAAAGTCATAAGCGCGTAAAAGAGAAACGACACGGCGTTTGCGGACATCTTTTTGAGTAGCAACGCGCCCACGATTCCGCCTATCGTAACGCCTATCACGGTGGGCAGAATCACGCTCGGCTCGTAGTTTCCTTTTAGGGCGTACACAACGGAACTTACGAGACACAGCGGCAGTATCACGGCGATTGCGGTTGCGTGCGCGCTCTTTTCGTCGAGTCCCCAAACGTAGGTTAGGCACGGCACGGCGAGCATACCGCCGCCCGCGCCGAAAAGCCCGTTTATCGCGCCTATAAACAGCGAGACAAAACACATCGCGATTTTGCGTTTTGCGGACGCGTTTTGCCCCCACGGGTTATATTTGAAGAAGTTTTTTGCAACAATTCGATTGATGTAGGTTTCGCTTTGCATACTTTTAGTTTTATTAATTTGCGAGAAAGTATGAATTTCGATTGCCAAAATATTGTTTTTGTATTAGGATAATAAAGCATATTGATTTATACAATGCGCGCATATATGCGTGAATGTGTAACTCAAAATATCAAAAGGGCTCAAGCCCCAGCAAAATAAATCTCTTTATAGGTTTGGTATGAACAAAAAGAAATTTGCAGTATTAGCATTAATGATGATCGCACTCGTCGTGCTCACTTCGGCAATGTTCGTCGCTTGCAACAATAATGACGACAACAACACGACAGACGACACCCAAAAGACAATCGAAGCAACCAAAGGGCTTCTCGTTTCCAACGGCGACTTCAAAGTTGTAGACACTTCGGTCAAGACCTATCCCCGCACTATCACCAGTTGGACGGGCGGCAAGACCTATTCGTCGGGCAACTATAAAGACGACGTCACGGCAGGCGCAATCAGCCTCGACAAAGCACTCTACGACGCAAACAAGAGCAAGTGGAACGACAATGACAATTCCCTCTACAACGCTCTCGTTGCAGGCGGCAGATACGGCGATGACGACAAAATCAAAAACGCGCTTATGATTTATATGCCCGAGCAATCCGAAAAGGACGGCAAAAAAGTCAACGGTCCGACCGCTTACGGCTATACGTCTTCCTCTTTCACCATTGCAAAAGGCGGCTATTATAAACTTTCCGTAGACGTTTTGACAAAGGACATCAAAGGCTCTGAAAACGGCACGCCCGGCGCACGCATTTACGTCAGTTCCAACACTTATGCGGAATTCGACGCAATCGACACGCAAGGCAAATGGGTCACATATTCCGTGATTATCGAAGGTTCGCCCTCGTCCTCGTCCACGCTCAGCGTTATGCTCGCGCTCGGCAAGTATTCCGCCTCTTACACGACGGGTCTTACCACGGGTTATGCAGTGTTTGACAACCTCACTTTGACCAAACTCGAAAACGGCGACGAATACGCGCAAGCAGTCCTCAACGAGAAAACAAACAACGAAAACGCAAAGACCACCGCGACCGCAACTCTCAAAGTGTCCAACGGACGCTTCGATTTCGGCACGACTTCTCTTTCGTCTTCGGCAACCCCCAACGGCTGGTCGCTCGTGACGGGCAACAGCGGCAGCAACGATTCCGCGCCGTCCTCTTTGGGCTACAACGCAATCATCGACGCGAGCAAGTTTGCGGACAACTACAGCAAGTATTCCACGACTTACTACACCAAGTCCGAAGCAGACCCCGACAAGAAATCGTCCTACGTTCCCGCAGGTAGCCTCGAAGCAATCGCAAACGAGTCTAGCGACAACCGTATTCAAAAACTCATCGACGGTTCCGTCGGCACGAACGTGTTTATGCTCTCTCAACAACTTATGACTGCGCAAGGCGTCAAGTCCTCTCGCAGCATAACCATCGAGAAGAACAAACTCTACGCGCTTTCTCTCAACGTTTACACCTACGGCGTACACGGCGCGGGCGCGTCCGTTATCCTTTCGGGCAGCGACGGCAAAGACATCGTCATCAAGGGTATCTCGGCAGCACCGTCCGACAACGTGTTTATCGGCAGCACCAAGATTGACTCCAACAGTTATGCGGCAGGCACGGACCAAGGCGTCACCACCGACGGCTGGAAGACCTACACTTTCTACATTCAAGGCAACCAATTCAAAGATTACAGTTACAATATGACCGTATGGCTCGGCACCGAAGGCACTTCGAGCAACACGGCGGTCGAATACACCAACTGGAACTCCGACAAGACCCAAACCACGTACAAGGCAAACGGCACGTTCTCTAACGGCTGGCTCTTTATGGACGAACTCAATCTCAAAGAGATTGCCGAAAGCGACATCCCCTCTACCCTCGTCAAAGACGTGAACGACAAACAAACTCTCGACTTGACGGAAGCGGGTATGAGCGCGTACGAAGGTCTCAAAGTCGACCTCACCACCGTCAATATGGCACCGTTTGACGGAATGCTCGCGAACACGACCGGTACGTCCTCGCAAGAAGGCATCGACGTGATTGCGGATGCCAACGGTATTCCTCAAGGCTGGGTTTCCAACTTCGATCTCACCAAATCCGACGCACCTTTGGCAAAGGGTCTCGTGAGCGAGGGCGTCGTGGAACTTGAAAAAGACGCACTTCCCTACGACACGGTTGACAAACACGCATATCAAATCAAAATAACCGGCGACAGCCGTTACGAAATCGAAACTCAAACATTCAAAATCGAAAAGAATAAGTTTTATCGTATCTCGGTTTGGGTCAAGACGATTGACGTCAAAGAGACGAGCGGCGCATACGTCTCTCTCGTCAAGAAAGGCGACACCGTAAAGGACGATTCCACTCTTACGACGTTCTCTCAAATCAACACCAATTCCGACGAAAACGGATTCGACTCATACCTTAAAGATTGGTGCGAACTCACTATGCTCGTAAAGGGCAGCGAGAAAGAAGACGTAACCGTATCCTTGAAGTTTGCTCTCGGCAGCGGCGACCGCTGGGCGTCAAGCACTCTTACGAGCGGCTCTATGTTCGTTGCAAATATCAACGGCGCAAGCATTTCTCAAACCGTATACGACAACACGAGCACGGGCACGTACGTCAAGAACGTCACCCTCGCTTCCGCTTCTTCGAGTTACACCTTCACCAACGGTGCTTTCGACGACTACGACACTAAGGACGAAAACCTCGAAGAAGGCAAGAGCCTCAACGAACAAAACGTTGCCGCAACGCCTTCCAACTGGACGTTCAGCGACAAGACTTTGAAGCCCAACACGACGGAATCCAACCTCGTTGCAGGTATCGTCGCTTTGAACACGACGGACAACAAGTCCTTCTCTCACAGCGATCAAACAACGGCAGCGTTCCCCAACATCGCGCCGTCCGTATTCGATTCCTTCTACGGCGACTTCTATAATGCAAACACCGACCTTGCAAGTTTGCCCGGCAAGAAGGCTCAACTTCTCGCAATCGGTTCAAACAACGGCACGACGGGTTATGCCGCAGGCTTCTCTTCGGGCAGCCTTACGCTTTCGGCAAACGGCTACTACGCCCTTTCCGTCTATGCAAGAACAGTCGGCCAAACCACGTTCTCCATCTCTCTCACGGGCGAGTCTTCCGTTGACTCTACCAACGAATCGGGCGCAAGCGCATTTGTCGAAACGAAGACCGCTTCCGAGTCCGAATGGGCAAAATACACCTTCTATATCCGCACCGGTCAATCCAGCGTTTCCGTAAAACTCAATCTCTGGCTCGGTCAAGACACCACTTACGGAACGGTTGAGGGCGAAACGAGCGAACTTCAAGCGGAAAACGCAAAATCCAACGGCACCGTATTCTTCGACAACGTGACCTACAACACCATCGACGAAGACACCTACGACAAAGCGAAAGCTTCCGAAATAGCAAACGAAACCATTCACAAACTTTCCTTCCTCACCGACAGTTTCGATTCTCTTTCTTCGGCAGTCGAGTCGAGAAAAGAACTCTCAACCCCCAACGGTTGGACGGGCACTGTGAGCGGAACGACAAGTTCCAAAGCAACCAAGAGCGGTATCGTTTATGCGGATCGCAACTTCTACGAAGTAGAAACCGTTAACGGCGTCGACTATGCTCGTATTCTCGGCGTAGACTACACCGTCGACAGCGACGAAGCAAAACCCACCGACGAAGAAGTCGCACAAGCAAAGAAAGAAGCAAGATTCGAGGGCAAGACCGGCGAAGAAATCATCGCAACCCTCAAAGAAGAAAAAGTCGTTGCTTTGAAGAAAGCAAACTGGATTCCCGTCAGCGTTCTCGAAGCAAAGAGCGGCAAGCAAATGCTCGTCATCAACAACACCGAAAAGAGTGCTTACACTTACACGAGTTCTACGTTCACTCTCAAAGAGGCTTCCTTCTATGAAGTCAGCGTTTGGGTCAAGACCTACGGTATGTCAAATGACGACGACATCAGCGGCGCAAACGTCGAACTCTATCTCGGCTCTGCGAACGAATCCGACAAGCCCTTCGCTTTCACCGCAATCAAAGCGGCAAACACGCAAAACTGGACGAAATACACCTTCGTCGTCAAGACTATGGACGACGACGTGACGAGCGTCACCGTCAAACTCTCGCTCGGCAAGTACGAATCCGAAACCGTTGACGGCAAAACCACCGTCACCGGTATCACCAGCGGCTTTGCGATGTTCGACGACGTGACTATCAAGCAAGTCGACGAGGCGGCATACGACAAAGCGGTCACCGATTCCGCAACGGACAGCACCCTTCTCACTCGCCAAGTTTCCAACGAAACGGCAGGTAAGGGCGACAGCGACGACAACAAAGGCAACAACGAAACGCCGTCCAAGGCCTTCAACACCGAAGCACTTTGGTGGATGGTTCCGACAATCGTCCTTGCAGTGCTCATCATCGTGGTCGTAATCATCTACGTCGTACGCAAGGTGAGAAAACCGATTGCAAAGAAGAAAGAAAAGAAAGCGGCATCGCCCGTTGAAACACCTTCTCTCGACGCAAAACACGACAAATACGACGAGAACAAGGAATGATTTGATTAAACACATCAAAACGCTCGCAAGCAAAACTTGCGAGCGTTTTTTTAATTAATTACTTTGCGCCGAATGCAAAACACTTGTCACCCATCTTTTCAAGATGGCTTGACAAATATTTTGGCGCA
>URIX01000040.1 GCA_900547975.1 uncultured Eubacteriales bacterium
TCAAAGGCTCGCCGCCGCTGCGGCTCGTGTTCCGTCTTCGAAGTTGCAAATTCCGTTAATAAGTACGCTTCGAATGAGTTTACGCTAAAAAAGTCCGCTCTACAAGTTCGCGGACGGCGGTTTTATTCTCGTTCTTTGAACGGTTAAAACCGCGATATTGAGATGAAGAACGCGAAGCAAACCACATAAAACTGCGCTAAACCGATGGATAACGCGAAAGAGGCACTCGGACGGCAACCCTAATTTACTAATCGTAAATGAGTTGTCGGACGAGTGCCTCTGTAAGGAACGAAGTGACGGAATAGCGATTGCTGCGCTTGTGTCAATCGCGTCCAAAGTTAGGCGCGATTTAGCACAGTTTTATCGAAGTTAAACACAATCAAGCGGATAAAGAACAAGAAAGAGCCATTCTCGCAGACAGAAGCGTACTTGTCGTACGTGACTGTTTGAGAGAATGGCTCTGCCGCAGTTGTTTGCCGCTTGATTGCGTTTAACCAAGCACTTTGACAGCGTCGGTTATGGTCTTCTCCAACGCTTCCCTTCCGTACTTGTCCACTTCGGCTTTGTTCTTCTCTCCGTGAGTGAGACAACCTGCGCCGCCGATGCAGCCGCCGAGACAAGCCATACCTTCGATAAAGTTGACGTCGGAAAGATTTTTGCTCTTTTTGAGAAGGGCGATACGACATTCGTCGATACCGTCGCAAGAGCAAGGTTTGAGGTCAAAGTCGATGTTCTGCTCTTTGAGAGATTGCGACAAGGAATCGCTGAGACCGCCGCATCTTGCAAAGATTCTTCCAAAGTAAGAAGCGTTGTCGAGGACGCCTTCTTCAAGGGTTGTGATGTCCATATCTCTGCTGTCGAAAAGGGCTTGCAATTCCTCAAAAGTGAGTACGGAATCGACGTAGGGTTTGACTTTTTCGTCGAGGATTTCCGCTTTCTTGGCGGTGCAAGGACCTATAAACACGACTTTTGCGCCGGGCGTGGTGTCCTTGATGTACTTGGAAATCATAGCCATAGGCGAAAGGTTGTGCGAGATATGTTCGACCATATTCGGGAAGTTCTTTTTGATGTAAGACACGAACGCGGGACAGCACGAACTTGTCAGGAAGCCTTTTTCGGCGAGTTCTCTTGCTTCGGAAAGCAAAACCATATCCGCGCCGAGTGCCGCTTCGACAACCGTGTAGAATCCGAGTTCTTTAAGCCCCGTAATGACTTGACCGAGTTTTGCGTAGGTGAACTGGCTGGAAATAGAGGGCGCGACAACGGCGTAAAGTTTGTACTTCGTGTTGTTTTCGCTCTTTTTCACGAGGTCGATTACGTCGAGAATATAGGATTTGTCGGAAATTGCGCCCCATGGACATTGATATACGCACGCGCCGCATTCAATGCACTTGGAATTGTCGATTCTTGCCGCGCAGTCCTCGCCCATACTGATTGCCTTGACTTTGCAAGCCATTTCGCAAGGGCGTTTGTGGTTGGTGATTGCGCTGTACGGACAAACCTTTGCGCACGCGCCGCATTCTTTACATTTTGTTTTGTCGATGTGTGCGACGTGCTGGCTGTCGAAAGTAAGCGCTCCGAATTTGCAAACGTCTTCGCAACGGTGAGCAAGACAGCCTCTGCAAGCGGGGGTGACTTCGTAGCCGCCCATAGGACATTCGTCGCAAGCGATGTCGATAACCTCGATTACGTTGGGATTGTCCTTGTTGCCGCCCATAGCGAGTTTGACTCTTTCACCCAAAATCGCGCGTTCTTTGTACACGCAGCAGCGCATCGTCGGGACTTTGCCGGGAACTATGCGCTTTGGAATGTCGATGGCGTTTTTGTCGAGCGTACCTGCCCACGCCTCTCTTGCGACTTCGCGAAGAACTTTATATTTGAGATGTTGAACTTTTGTATCGAATATTCTCATTGTTACACCTTTTGCGCTCGTTGCGTTGTGCTTGTTGCGCTTTTGCGAGTGGATTATACACCAAATCGCCCTTTACGCAATTTGATTTTGTTTCGTTTTTGCAAAAATATTTATATTTTTCGCTTATTTTCCGTTATCGATTAGAAGTACGACACTTTCACGCGCTTGCCCATCTTGACGAGGCAGTCTGAAAGTTCGGTCACGAGATTCATTTTTATGCTGAAATTTATGGGCAAATCGGGGTTTTGGTGGGCGGGGTTTATGGCTCTGCCGACGAAGAAGTTGATGTCGGTCGCTTCCTCGAAAAGAAGCCTTGCCATAAGCGACGCGCCGTCGCGTTTGAAACTCCATTGCTCGTAACTTTCGTTGTCTTTGAGGTAGTCTTTTGCGTAGGTGAGCACCTTGTTCATCGTTATGACGCCCTCGGTTACGAGGTCGACGCCCTCGATTTCGGATATGGGCGGAACGTCGCTCGCCTCGAAGTCGAGAGTCGTGCGGACGGTCTTGCCGAGATACTTTGCCGCAATAGACGAAGTCGTGCCGCCGCAGACGATATGCTTGCCCTCTTTTGAGAAGAACAAAGACATCATTCTGTCGCAATCGTCGCGGTTGGACGGCGGACCGAACAGTATGTTCATAGGCTCGCGTTTTCTTATTCTCACCACGCAAGCGGTTGCGTCGTCGCCGGGTTTTTCGCCGTAAAGTTTGTTGCACTCGTCAACGAGTATGGTCGACAGAGTTTTTGCCGTATAGCCCACGAAACTTATGCTTTCCAAAAAGGATATGATGTCCTCTCTTTTCCAACCGAAGTTGTAGGAAAGTCCGAGTCCCGCGTGCGGACAGCCGTCGCTCATAAGCACGAATATGTCGTTTTCGCACAAATCGAGCGTGGATTTGTATATCTTTTTGCCGCCGATGACCATTTCGGTTTTCGGGAAGTCGTAGTTCTGACCGTCGCGCAAAAGAATGACGGCGGGATTGTCGTACTGTATGATTTCCGCAACGCGATTTTCGACGAGGTGCAGAATGGTGAACGTCGAGTACGCAACGCCTCGCACCGAGCATATGGGCAAAGTTGCGGCAATGGTTTCAACGCAGTCTTCGAGCGTAAGACCTTCTGCCATCATAGTGGAAATAATCTTGCTTGTGAGCGTTGAAAGAATGCTCGCCTTAACGCCGCTGCCCAGTCCGTCCGCAAGCACTACGACGGTCGAATCCTCGCTTTGATGAACAACGTCGACGTGGTCGCCGCACAACTGCTCGCCGACGTGATTTATGCTTTTGTAGCCGATGTCGGCGCAAAGGTCATTCATCTTTTATCGACTCCTTGAGTTTTGTAAGCGCGATTTTGGTTTCCGCCGCGGTTTCGCCGAGCAAGGATGCGATTTCCTGAACGATACGCATTTGCTTGTCTACGACTTTGTCTGCGGTTTCGATGGTTTGCTTGGATATACTTTCTTTCTTTTCTCTTTCTTTTTCCTCGTCGGTTATGTCGCGCATAATGCCGATATAGAGGTGATTGTCGGTGTCATAAACGACGGTAAGTTCAACGTATCTTTTATATTCCGCAAGATAAACCCTGCGATTGTGCACGTTAAACCTCGTTTTCTGCACTTCGTAGAAAACTTTGGGGTCCATAATGCGCACGACGTGCTCGCCCAGAACGTCGCTTGCCGAGCGGATGTGCATAATGTCCATAGCCGCTTCGTTTATCTGCTGCACTTCGAACGTGTCGTTGAGCACGATTATGCCGTTCGGAGTATTGTTGACGATTCTGTCAGAGAAGCCTTCCGCCTTTTTTTGAAGATACGGCAAGCACATAGACGCTTCCGCCTTGCCCTGACAAATGGCAATCGCTTTCTCTCTGCAAGTGTTGTATCCGCAACTTCCGCAGTTGAGTTCGTCGCGCTTGCTCATCTTTCCCATTTGGCGCAACGCGGCGTCGATTTCGGTTTCGCTCGGCATCTTGTTGGTGCGCTCGATAAGAGAAAAGTACTTTCTCAAATCGTGGCTGTCGGGTTGCTCGACGACAAAGTCTTTCTTGCCCGCATACTCTGCGACCGCAAGATACTCTCTGACGGGCGAGGGGTGATATTTTTCCATAACGGGACCGCCAACGCAACTACCCACGCACGATGACATCTCGATAAACGCGTGATTGATATTGCCGTTTTCGATGTCTTTGAGCGCGGAAATGCAGTTTTCGATTCCGTCAATCGCCATATACTGATAACCGGGGGCGTCGAGATTCATAGTTTTGAGAATACCGCCTGTGGTCGGGAAGAATCTCGCTCTGCTTTCCTCTTGCGAATCCGTTTCCTTTTCGAGAGTTATTCCCTCTTGATTGAGCCATTCGGTGAGTTCCTCGTAAGTGAGAACGGCGTCCACTATACCCTCGTAATGTTGCGCTTCGTCCTTTTTTGCCACGCAAGGTCCGATAAACACGGTTTTTGCGTTCGGGTGACGTTTTTTCAAGTCCGCGCAATGCGCTTGCATAGGCGAAAGCACGTCGGCGAGATAGGGCAATTCTTTGGGGAAATACTTTTGTATGAGCAAGTTTACCGTGTGGCAACACGACGATATGACTATATCTCTCTTTTCCTCTCTCAAAAGTCTGTCGTACTCGTTTTTGACGACGGTTGCGCCAAGAGCCGTTTCCTCGACGTCGGCAAATCCCAACTTTTTGAGGGATTTGCGCATAGAGTTTATGCCCACGCCCTCGTAGTTTGCGATAAAGGACGGCGCGAGGCTGACGTAAACGGGATAGGACTGCAAAAGCACTTTGACTTTTTCGGTTTCGTTGACGATTTCCTTTGCGTTTTGCGGACATACGACGAAACAATGTCCGCACAAAATGCACTCGTCGCCGATAATGTGCGCCTGATTGCCCGAAAAGCGTATTGCTTTTACGGGGCAATGACGTATGCACTTATAGCAGTTTTTGCAATTCGATTTTTTGAGAGTTAAACAATCCATATTCCCTCTTTATTTCGTTTGCCGCTCGACTTATTGTTCTTGTGTGAGAGGCAAAATTTTGGTTTGGAAAAATTCTTTGAAGTTATCTCTTGTTATACCGGGGTAAACGTCGTCGTTTACGGCGACGGTTACGCCCACTCTGTTGCACGTTCCAAAACAAAAACTTCCCGAAAGCACTATTTCGCCTTCGAGATGTCTTTGTTCGATTTCGCCGCGAAGAAGCTCGACTATCTCCTGCGAACCTTTGAGATGGCAAGAACTGCCGACGCAAATCCGAATTATTATCATATTATTTAACCTTTGCGAGAATTTCCTTTGCAAAGAAGTCGTCGGTGGATTCGGGCGTGAGCGAGAAAAACGCGTCGTCAACCGTTACGCATACGCCCTGTTGGCACTTGCCCATACAGAACGTACCGCCGAGCTCCACTTTGTCTTTGAGATTGTTTTTTGCGATGAGATATTGCAGTTGTTCCACAACTTGTCTCGATCCTTTGATGTGGCAGGAACTGCCGATACAAACCGTTACTTTCATATTTTCCCCTCTCTTTATTGAAATTCCGCAACGTCTATCCAAGACATAAGGAATTCTCTTTCTTTTTCGTGTCCTTTGACCGATTGCGAAGCGGCAACGATAGGCATCCATTTTTGGACGTATCTCTTGTCCGTGCCGCTCTTTTGGCAGAACAGGTCGAGATATTTTTCCGCGCCCTCGATGTCGCCTGCCAGCCAGAACAACATATACGTTCTGGCAACGTCAGCAGAAGCGTTGCCCTGCGTTGCGTGCGACCAGTCGATGAAATACGCCGTGCCGTCGTCTTTTATTATGATGTTGGACGGATTGAAGTCGCCGTGGCAGAGTTTGTTGTGCTTGGGCATTCCTTCGAGCCTTGTGTGCAACTCATATTTTATACTTTCGTCAAGATTAGTCAAGTCGATTTTTCTGTTCATCTTGTCGCGAAGTTTGGTGAGCAAGGGGCATTTTTTGGATTGAACCTCGATTTGCAAGTCGACGAACTTTTCGAGATACTCGTCTTTCTTGTCGGGGTTTTCTTCCATAAGTCTTGCAAGGGTTTTGCCTTGAATGTACTCGGAAACGATTGCCCATTTGCCGTCGATTTTGGTAACCTCGATGATTTTGGGAACGTTGAGACCCGTTTCCTCGACTCTCGCTTGGTTGAGAGCCTCGTTGAGTACGTCCACTTTAGAGAAATCGTCGTCGAAAACTTTGACGCAGTATTCCCCGTCGCGGTAAACGGTTTTGTTTGTTCTTACGGCAATAATTCTGTCAAGATTCATATTTTCCTCCTCTTAAACCTCGGTGTGTTTGCCATAGTATGCGTTGAGATACATTTGTTTTATCTCGCTCATAAGCGGATATCTGGGGTTTGCGCCCGTGCATTGATCGTCAAAGGCTTGTTCGACCATATCGTCGAGGCGGTCGAGGAAGTCTTTTTCGTCGGAGACGTAATCCTTGATTGTCGGCTTGATGCCCACTCTCGCTTTGAGTTCGTCGATAGCCTTGATGAGATTGTTGAGTTTTTCCTTGTCGTTTTTGCCCTTGATTCCGAGATAATCGGCGACTTCGGCGTATCTTTCGAGAGTGTGCGGATATGCGTATTGCGGGAACGTACCCATCTTGGTCGGGGTTTCGCTTGCATTGAAACGAAGCACCTCGTCAATCATAAGCGCGTTGGCAACGCCGTGCGGCAAATGATGGAATGCGCCGAGTTTGTGCGCCATAGAGTGGCATACGCCGAGGAACGCGTTTGCGAACGCCATACCCGCCATAGTAGCCGCGTTTGCCATCTTCTCTCTTGCGACGGGGTCATTCGGACCGTTGTCGTAGGCTCTTGGCAAGTACTCGAATATGATTTTGAGCGAGCGGAGCGCAAGCGAATCGGTGTAATCGGTCGCAAGCATTGCCGCATACGCTTCGAGTGCGTGCGTCACTGCGTCGATACCGCTCGCGGCGGTGAGTCCCTTTGGCGCGCTCATATGGAAGTCCGCGTCGATGATTGCCATATTCGGCAAGAGTTCGTAGTCCGCAAGAGGATACTTGACGCCCGTCTTTTCGTCGGTGATAACCGCAAACGGCGTGACTTCCGAACCCGTACCCGCAGAAGTCGGGATTGCGATGAAGTATGCCTTTTCGCCCATCTTGGGGAAAGTGTACACTCTCTTTCTGATGTCCATAAAGCGCATCGCCATATCCATAAAGTCGACTTCGGGGTGTTCGTACATAACCCACATAATCTTGCCTGCGTCCATTGCGCTGCCGCCGCCGAGCGCGATGATGCAGTCGGGCTTGAACGCCGCCATTTGCGCCGCGCCTTCTTTTGCACACGCAAGAGTCGGGTCGGGCGCGACGTCGAAGAACGTCGTGTGTTGGATTCCCATTTCGTCGAGTTTGTCGGTGATGGGCTTGGTGTAGCCGTTGTTATACAAGAAACTGTCCGTTACGATAAACGCCTTCTTTTTGCCCATAACGTGTTTGAGTTCGTCAAGAGCAACGGGCAGGCAACCCTTCTTCATATATACCTTTTGAGGCGCTCTGAACCAAAGCATATTCTCTCTCCTTTGCGCAACCGTTTTGATGTTGATGAGGTGTTTGACACCCACGTTTTCGGAAACCGAGTTTCCGCCCCAACTTCCGCAACCGAGCGTGAGGGACGGTCTGAGTTTGAAGTTGTACAAGTCGCCGATACCGCCTTGCGAGGAAGGCGTGTTGACCAAAATACGGCAAGTCTTCATTCTGGACGCGAATTCGTCGAGTTTCGCTCTTTGCGTAACCGCGTCGAGATAAATGGAAGAAGTGTGTCCGTATCCGCCGTCTGCGACGAGACGTTCTGCTTTGTCGAATGCTTCGTTTATGTCTTTTGCTCTGTACATCGCAAGCACGGGCGAGAGTTTTTCGTGTGCGAATTCTTCGCTCATCTCTACGCTTTCCACTTCACCGATAAGAATCTTCGTGGAAGCGGGCACGTCGAATCCCGCAAGTTTTGCGATGGTGACGGGCTTTTGTCCCACTATCTTTGCATTGAGTGCGCCGTTGATGAGAATGGTCTTTCTCACTTTCTCGGTTTGCTCGTCGTTGAGGAAGTAGCAGCCTCTGTCCTTAAATTCTTTCTTTGCTTGTTCGTATACCTTGTCAAGAACGATGACGGATTGCTCGCTCGCGCAAATCATACCGTTGTCAAACGTCTTGGAATGGATAATAGAGTTTACCGCAAGAGTCACGTCGGCAGTATCGTCGATGATTGCGGGAGTGTTGCCTGCGCCCACGCCGATTGCCGGTTTGCCGCTCGAATACGCTGCCTTGACCATACCGGGACCGCCCGTTGCAAGAATAACGTCCGCTTCTTTCATAATGAGGTTGGTCATTTCGAGGCTGGGCACGTCAATCCAATCGATGATGCCTTCGGGTGCGCCTGCCTTAACCGCCGCGTCGAGAACGACTTTTGCCGCCGCAATCGTGGACTTTTTCGCTCTGGGGTGCGGGCTGATGATGATGCCGTTTCTCGTTTTGAGCGAAATGAGCGTCTTGAATATAGCGGTGGACGTCGGATTCGTGGTTGGGATAACCGCCGCGACGAGTCCGATAGGTTCGGCAATTTTTATAGTGCCGTACGCCTTGTCTTCTTCGATGATTCCGCAGGTTTTGGTGTCCTTGTAGGCGTTGTAGATATACTCCGAGGCATAGTGGTTTTTGATGACCTTGTCCTCGACGATACCCATACCCGTTTCTTCAACCGCGAGTTTTGCAAGGGGGATTCTCATCTTGTTTGCAGCGACCGCCGCTTCAAAAAAGATTTTGTCCACTTGCTCTTGCGTGTAGGTTGCAAACACCTTTTGAGCCTTGCGAACGCGCGCTATGGCTTCTTCGAGTCTTTCTACGCTGTCGATAACGTTTCTTGCTTCCATACTTGCTTCTCCTATAACGATTATACAAATTTTGGGTTATCTCGTCGTATATTTGCCGATTCGATAACTATTTATCGATATAATTCTATCTAAACAAGCATTTGCTGTCAAGCGTTTTGCGGCATATATCAATAAATTTTTATCAATAAAAACCGACACTTTTCGCCTTGTGTATCGTTTATTGATGTTTGCAAGAAAAAAGGCGATTATATCTTCCATTTTCTGGAAGTTCCGCGCGTTATTTTGCCATGTCCGTTCTCGAAATTCGGGTTGGATTCGAGGGCGTTCGCAACGGCGTCGTAGTCGATGTAATAGTCGCTTGCATAGTTTGAAAGCACGTCTTTTGCGTAGGTCGGCGTTACGGTAAATGCGCCGTCCTTCGTTATGGTGACGAGCGTGCCGCCGCGTTGGTCGCCGTAGTCGTCTATTCTTTCGAAACTCACGCCTTTCCACCCCTTGTAATCGGTTGAGGTGTTGCCGTGTTCGTCGTGCGTGGTGCGATAGTTGTGCGAATAGCCCGAGTGTTGTCCGAACGTCAGACGTATGCCCTCGTAGTTGACGGAAAAATCGTTGTCGTGGTGGTGGCACATAAATATCGCGCTCGTGCTGCCGAGTTCCTTTGCCACCGTAAAAATGCGCTCGTTTTGCGGCATATCCGCATATTTTTTGGAATAGTTTCCCTCAAAATAGCGGCCGTAGAAATAATCCGACGTAGGATTGCCGTCGTTCCACGCTTTTTCCCACGCTTCCTTGAATTCGGGGATTCCGACGTGGTTGAAAATCATACTTTTCACGACGTTTTCGCCCCTGTTTTCGCCGAGTTCTCTGTCCGAAATCGAGTTTATCGTATTGCGATACCACTCTACTTGATTTGCGGTGGGAACGTAGTTGTAAACCTTGTTTTCATCAAAGGTGCAATCAAAAAGGCAGAGCGTGTAGACGAGTTCGCCCGAACGCTTGCGGATATTTACGAAATGATTGCCGTCGCCGTCAAGGCACTTTTCGTCCGAGTTCATAAGGCAGTGCGCATACTTTTGCGACATATACGCAATGAGTTTCGCCTTCGAGCATTGCTTATTTTCGGTGTCAACCTCGGCAGAAGCCATAGTCCACTTCAAATCGCAATCGTGATTGCCGAACGTGAACGTCCACGGCGTTTCGAGCCTTTCGAATATCTCGCCGTAGCGGTCAAAGTAGGAAGTAGAAGACTTGAACGGCATATCGTTCATCACGAGGTCGCCGTTGATTATCACCAAATCGGGATTCGTCGTTTTGACAAAATCCTCGACGAACGCATACGTTTTGTCGTTGCCGGGGCTGCCCACGACTTTGTACTTTTCGTATACGTCCACTTGCGGGTCGGACAAAACCATAATCCGCATATCTCTGTCGCCGTCGATATACACGGTTGCGTAGCCGTCGTCGCTCTTGCCCGCTTTGACGAAAGATACGACGTTGTTGTCATCCTTGTCGTTACAAGCCACGGTAAGCACGCACGCCGCCGCTATCATAACGAGCGCAAGTGCCAAAACGAACAGTTTTTTAAAGTTTCTCATAATTTCCCTTTATTCCTTAATACGTACGCGCGTATGCTCGCGTAAATATTTTTGTTTTAGTCAGTCGTTTTTCGGTCAAAAACAGCATCGTTTTTTTGCGTTTATTTGCATATTTTTGTGCAATTTTTGTGCAATTTTTGAGCGTTTTTTACTTGGTTTTGTGCAATTTTTGAGCGTTTTTTGCCCGTTTTTCGCACAATTTTTGTGCGTTTTCTCAATCCTTTTTCAGTTTCAGAAGGAATGACAAGACGTTTCTTGCGGTGCGTTGAAGTTCGGCGCGTTTAAGCCCGCCCTTTTTCAAGGATTTGAGAGTCGAGCCGTCGTATTTGCCCAAAATTCGCGAGCCGCCCGGCATAAGCACGTCAACCTGCGCGCGCACTCTGTACGCGTTGTCGTCAACGCCTTTGAAGTCGGGGTTTTTGGCTTTTTTCGTCCACCAATCCGTCATAACGAGATTTTCATATCCCCACTCTTTGCGAAGTATTGTCGTGCAAAGGTCGTAGTTGTGATAGGAATATACGCCGTTTATTTTGTTGTAGGAAGTCATAACCGCAAGCGGATTGCCCTCTTTTATCGCGATTTCAAATCCTTTGAGATAAATTTCTCTCAAAGCGCGCTCGCTCAAACGGCTGTCGTTGACGTATCTGAATTTTTCCTGATTGTTGCAAGCAAAATGCTTTACGCAACTCCCCACGCCGCGCGACTGTATGCCTCTGACGATTGCGCTTGCAATCTTGCCCGTAAGATACGGGTCTTCCGAAAAGTACTCGAAGTTTCGTCCGCAAAGCACGTTGCGGTGTATATTCATTCCGGGTGCTAAAAGCACGTCCGAGCCCTTTTCCACCATCTCGTCGCCAACGCACTCGTAGAGTTCTTTTGCAAGTTGCTCGTTCCACGCCGAAGCGATACAAGTTCCGCACGGAAGCAAACTCGCCTTTTGCGAAAGACGTATTCCGCTCGGTCCGTCAGTTGCGGTGGCGGTAGGCACGCCCTTTGCTCTCAAACTCTCGCTTATGCCGCCGAAAACGCCCGCGTTACCCTTTGCGCCGAGAGGGCTGTTCATACGAAAATCGCCGTGACAAAGGGTTTCGAGTTCCTCGTCGGAAAGCGTTGATATAAACTCGTCAATCGTCGCAATGCCACGTTTAACATCATCAAACGACACGTTTAAGTCCTTGTTTTGCGCAATCTCGGTCGGCATATTCTGTTCTATACGCTCTTTGAGATAGCCGTTTTGCGCCTTTACGACGCGGTTTTTCCAACCGTAATTTTCAAGCGTGTATTCAAGGTTGTGCATAAGACGCTCTACTTCGTCGTCGGTGAGTCTGTCCATTTTTTGCTTGAACTCGGCAAAGGTTTCTTTGCCCGAAAACTGCGACAAATCCGCGCAAAGCGAGTTTGCCGAATCGTATTGCAAAAGCACGGACAAATCCTTTTGCGGCGAGCAAGCCGTGTGGCACTCGCTCGTGATTTTCTTGTCGAAACAAACGCTTCCCACGCTCGTTGCTTCCCTCACGTTTTCGCCTGCGAAAAACTCGTAATCGCCGTATTCGAGAACCCAGCACGCCTTGTAGCCCGTCGCGCCTTCCTCGTCGTAACACGAAAGCGCGTACTCGCTTATATCGAAAGAAAATCCTTCTTCCGCGCCGCTTTCGAGTTCTGCGGTTTTTGCGTATGCGACGAGTTCTCGAGCGGGTTTTACGAGCACTCCGTCTGCCTTTTTGACGTAAATCTGCACGACGGTTTTACCCCTGCGCTCGCCCGTGTTTTTGACTTTTGCAAGCACTCTCACGCCGCTTTCCGTCTTCTCTACGCTTCCCGTAACGGCAAACGTCGTGTAAGAAAGTCCGAAGCCGAACGGATAAAGCACTTCTTCCTTTGCAAAGGTTTCAAAGTAGCGATAGCCGACGAACACGTCTTCCTGATATACGTTGTAGTCCTTGAATCCGAACTGTTGCGACGGGTACAAATCGTAATTGACCGCAATCGTGTCGGTTAGTCTTCCCGACGGATTGACTTTGCCCGAAAGCACGTCGCAAAGGGCGCGGCCGCTTTCCATACCCCCTTGCCACGCAAGCACGATTGCCGAGATTCTGTCGCCGTACTCGTCGATTTGACCAAAGTCGATGACGTTGCCCGTGTCAAGAATAAGCACGACTTTTTCAAAAACCGAACACACTTTGTCAAGCATTTTGAGCTCGTCGTCGGCAAGGTAGTAACTGCCTTTTGCGAGTTTTTGTTCTCTGTCCTCGCCTGCCGCTCTGCCTATCACGACGAAAGCGACGTTGGATTTTTCCTTAGCCTTTTTGACGAAGTTTATATCGAGCGGCATTTCCTCGAAACGGAAAGGCCAATGTCCCCAGAATCCCTCGTCGGGGACGTGCTTTGCGCACCACTCGTCGTACGCCGCCATAACGTCGGTGTTTATATTTATGTCTTTTTGATTTTTGAGCCAAACGGCAAAAGTATTTTTGTAGGGTGCTTTCACGTCGCCGCCCGAACCGTATCCCACGCAAAACCAGTTGATTTGCGTGCGTCCGAACACCGCGACGTTATCCTCGCTCTTTATCGGCAAAACGCCGTCGTTTTTAAGCAGAACGATACCCTCTGCGGCAAGCGCGCAAGCGGTATCTCGCATTCGATTTGACGTGGCCGCCATTTTATTGTCCTGCTCGTCGCCCGTCTTTTGAGCGGTGGACGAAAACAGATTGACTATTTTGGAAATCAAACTCATATTTTCCTCTCTTATGGAATTTGCAATTCCATTCTATTTGAAAAACGGCGAAATGTCCATACCCAAAATAAAAAGATAAACAAACAAAAAAAACACGCGCAACTTTCTTTGCGCGCGTACGGTTATTGGTTTGCGATTATTTGCAAGCAATCGCTTGGTGCGATTATTCGTTTGCGATTGTTTTCTTGCGTTATTTTCGATATGCGATTGTGAGTATGCGATTGTACGCTCAATCGAGGGGCGCGCCGCAAGCGGAACAGTTCGCGCTCTTTCCTTCGATATTTTTCGTGCCGCAATACTTGCACTTGACGTAAGTGACTTTTGCGTTGTCGGTGTAGGAAACGTCCGCCTTTTGAGAAGATATGAGGTCTTGCAAAATCGCCTCGACGGTGGCGGGATTGTCGAGGTCTTCGAGGACGGTCGCCTTGCCTACGGAAGTGACGTAGATGTCGCCCACTTTGACGAGTTTGTCAACGAGACCGTAGCGAAGATTCACGGCGGCTATGTCCTTGTACCAAATGCTTTTGAAGTCGGCGGCAATCAAGCCTTTGCGAACGACAATGCGTTGGTCGGTGAAAGCGTACTCGGTGTTTTTGTGGCGTTTGCTCGCGGTTGCGCAGTTGTAAATCCAAACCCAAACGGGCGTGAGATGCGCGACGAAAAATATGCAAAGAAACGGAATGGCAACGGGCGGCAAATCCGAAAAATTCATTGCAACCATAGCAATGAAAAACGAATCGAACGCTATCCATATAATCGCAATCGGAAGCATTTTCAAAACGTTGTTGAGCACGAACGCTTTCTTTTGCGGCTTGCCGTTCCAAACTATTTTTTCGTTTTCGACGAGAACGTCTTGCACGTTTTCAGGCTCGTTTGCGCCTGCTTGAAAAAACTTTTCATTGAGATTCATATCGCACCTCTTTATAATTATAGCAAACGTTTTCGATTATTTCAACCTATTACGCAGAGCATACGAAAAATCGCGCGAACGGTGCGCGCGATTTTCGATTTTGACAAAACACACGCTTTATCATTGCGTTTTGTCTATATAAAGTGCTTGTATTGAGATTATTTGCAATTCTTCACTCTGCCGAGAGTGGTGTTGTCTTTGTTTCTTTGTCTAAGCGACTCGATGGGCGAGGGACTATCCTCGTATCGATAGTCTTCGCCGAATTTGTCTATATGCGCTTCGATTACGCTGTGACTGGGCGTCATCTTTTCGTTGGCGTTGACAATCTTTTGATACTTGAAAAACTCGGCGGAATCGTCAAGGTCATTCACGCAAACGTAAACCTCTCTGTGCGCCGTGTTGCATACAGTGTTTGCAATGACGTCGCGGACGTAGTTCTTCGTGGATTTGAACGCCAAAAGTTCGGGAAAATTGCCGTCGGGAATAACCTCTTGCCATTCCTTTTTGCCGTACTTTTTCAAGCACTCGGCGGCTTTGTGCAAGTGCGCGATTTCTTGCAAGAGGCAGGTTTCCCAAATCTTTTTGATATGCTTGTCCGTTTCGTCCTTGTAGCAGGAATAGTAGACGTAGCACTCAGTATACTCGTGGCAGAGCCAACCCTCGAGCCAACTTTGCTTTACGTCCATAAGCGAGCCGTATTGCGAAACGTGCTGTTCCTCGACCATTGCGATTTCTTGATACAAGCGTCTGCCAAGGTCTGTTTCGTAAAATCCGCATTGATTCATATAGTAGTTCATCGTCTGCTGTTCGGCGGCAGTGATTATTGCAACGTCGAGTTTGGTTATCGGGCTCGCCTTTTTGAAATCGACGGGCTTTTTCACCTCGTCTTTGGGGTAGCGGTGGTGGGTTATCGTGGGGCGCACCGGCATAATTTCGGTGAGGTCGCCGACGAGATTTTCGGCGTGTACGCCGTGTTCCATATCAAGCAAATCCGCATAGCGATACAAGTGGTCGAAATCCTCTAAAAGCGCGAAATCCAGCGCGTCTTTCACCCTCTTGTCGGGCTCGCGCATTGCAAGCATTGCGGTGAGTTCGACGGCAAGTTGCTCGTAACCTATCGTTGTTTCGAGCACGGTTTCGTCTTTGGGTTTCAGACACGCGCCTATCTTTTGTTGCGCTTGCTCGCTCTTTCTGATGAGGGCGAGTTCCCTTCTCAAATCGTTGTCGGCGCAATGGCGGAAGAATTGATGCGAAAACCACACCGCCTCGTATTCCGCGCCGTTGGTGAGTATACAGCGCAGTTTCGTGAACGGACTTACGTCGTTTTTGGAATAACTTTGCGGGTACATAGTTTTCCAGTCGCAAAAGAGTTTTTCGATGTTTTCGGGTTTTTGTTCAAAGGGGTTGAATGTCATATAAATATCTCCTTCTTTTATTCGGATATTGTTGCCAAAAACTCAAAAAATCATATCGAAAATCCAAAATAATCTTAACCGCGCCGAAATTGCGCTACTTTTTGTCCGAATACGCCGCATAAAAGAAAAATATCGAACGTTTGTGCAAAAAAATCTCGTATGCTTATTGCGCATAAACAAATTCTATGTTACAATTCGAATATAATACAAAGGGGGAAAACGAATGAACAATATACCCGATTACATCAGTTCGACGCGTATGCCCGCACCCACGCCCGACTCTATCGTGGAAAACGGCAAAGTGCATTTCGGCACTTTTGACGCGCCTTTCCGGAATCTCAATCTTCTCGACGCCGTAAAGCCCTGCGGCAAGAATATGCCCGACTTTATGAAGCCGTCAAGACTTGTAGAATGGGAAGCGTTTGAAGTTCATATGGACGAGGGCGCGCTCATCAGCGCGGTGTATAGCACAGGTCCGATGGGATTTTCCATATTCGTTTGGTACGACAAAAAGGAAAACAAAATCTACAGTTGGCGCAACCTCGTTCCCAAAAAGAAAGCGCACGTCGCTTCTCAACTCGTGGACGACTACTGCTACTGCAAGACCAAAAACAGCGAGTATAAAATCGAAAACGATTTTATGAACGGAAAAGCGCACGCAAAAGGATTCACCAAAGGCAAAAACGGCGAATTTACCATTGACGTCAGATTCGAGCGCATATCCCCTCTTGCAAACGGCGTTATGCCCCTTGCAAGAAACAAGGACGGCTCTTTCAAAAACGCTTTGTACAGCGAAAAGGACTTCTTCAAAGCAAGCGGTACGATAACGCTCAACGGCAAGGTGTACACCACCAACGAACGCTCGGTGGGCATCATCGACGACCACAAGGGCTATTATCCTTTCAACGCTCACTACGACTGGCTCACCACTATGGGTCAAATCGACGTGGACGGAGAAAAGAAATACTTTGCTTTCAACCTCACTCGCAATCAATCCGTCGACCAACACCGATACAATGAAAACGTCATTTGGGTTGACGACCAATCTTTCCCGATGCCGCCCGTAGTGTTCACGCACGAAAACGGCAAGAAGAAAGCGAAAGTATGGTACGTCAAGGACGAAGCGGGCAAAGGACTCGTTGACATCAAATTCGAAATCAATCAAGTGTTCTATATGCCCATACCCTTGCTTTGCTACTACGCGCTTCCATACGGCACGATAAGCGGCTACGTCACCGACACCGACGGCAAGAAATACGTCGTTGACGGAATGATAGGAATCGGCGAGGATAAGACGACTCATATGTGAAAAACAAGCACGATTTTTCAGACGGCGCATCGATTGATGCGCCGTCTTTTTATCGTCTTGTTTTTCACATCACTACCGCGCAGAGAATTTGCGCTATCAAATCTGGCAAGGGCAAAAAATCTTGCCGCAATTTCGCCAAATTATCTGCTTGGTGGCGCACTTCGTGCGCTTTTATACGAGCGACCGAATATCAATTCGGCCGCTCTTTTATTTGCGTAAATTTTCACATTGCTACTCAACTAATTTAATTAGAGCCCCCTTCCTCACGTGTTTGGACTTCGGCGTTTGCAAAGCAATCCGCCTCGTTCGCTTTGGCTACAACACATTCACTGGATGTGTTGTTTAACGCGTCGCGCCCATACCGCC
>URIX01000041.1 GCA_900547975.1 uncultured Eubacteriales bacterium
GCGAAGCGTGGGAATCCCATAAATAGAAATGAAAACTATTGGGGCGATTGACAAACACCGCACTTGTTCTCGCAATCACTAACCGCGCAGAGAATTTGTGCTATCAGTTCAAACAAGGATAAAAATTCAAGCCACAGTTTCGCCAAATTATCTGCTTGGTGAAGCGCACTTCGTGCGCAAGCGGAAAATTTGAACGGCGGTAGGGCGCGACGCGTTAAACAACACATTCGGTGAATGTGTTGTAGCTAAAGCGAACGAGGCGGATTGCCTCGCAAACGCCGAAGTCCAAACACGTGAGGAAGGGGAAAATTTTATTTAGAGTACGCGCCGTACACCTTTTGTCGCGAAAGAATCTAAAACCGCGATATTGAGATGAAGAACGCGAAATACTTATTATAAGCAAAAACTTCGATATTTGGATGAAGAACAAGGAAAAACCCTTTTGCGAATCCGCCTAACGTACTAAATCGTACGTGACGAATGAGCAAAAGGGCTTTGACGCAGTTATTCGCCAAATAGCGAAGTTTTTAATAATTGCGGGCGATTGAAAGGAGTTCATAATACCCACACATCACCACTCTATCGTAGCGATAGGCAATCCATTTGTCGGATTCGGACTTATTGTCGGAAATGTAGGACTTACAAGCCTTCTCTGCCCAGTCGGCGGTGGGATCGTTGCCACAAAAGAGGATGTAGAGTTCTTCGACGACTTCGGTTTCCTGTCCGTCAACGGTGCGTATGTATGTTTTGGTGGAAAGTACGAGATCGTCAAAAACGTATCCGCTTGCGCCTTTTGTCATAGGCGTAGTGCGCTCGTAGGAAACGGTTGCGCCCGCGTCTTTGAGCCGAGTTTCGATTGCGTTTTGCTTCATACCAATTTTGAGGCATGAGGTCAAACTCACGAGCAGTACGCACGCGAGCAAAGCGCATATAACGGATAAACACAATCGCTTTTTCATAAGTCAATTATATAACCAAACGAATTTTTGTCAATGGCAAATGCAATACAAAACGATTTATTAACGTTCTCAAGCGTTGTTTTGCACAGCGAAAAAGGTAATATACGGTTGGCAAATTTTTCCACGCATACAC
The DNA here is from genome assembly GCA_900547975.1 of uncultured Eubacteriales bacterium. Lineage (GTDB taxonomy): Bacteria > Bacillota > Clostridia > Christensenellales > CAG-917 > CAG-475. The sequence continues at coordinate 1,093 of URIX01000041.1, forward strand.
GGAGCATATGTGCAAACAATAGAATCAGGAGGCAATGAAATGAAAAATTCACTTATCATCGGCACAATGCTTGGGTTGGCTACCGCTACCGCTCTTTATTGCAGTATGACGAACAATTCGCTCAAGAAAGCAAAACGTGCCTTTGTAAACAAAATCGAAGACATTATTATGTAAATAAGAAGTCAAGTTCATTTATCCTCTATAACACAAATCGTGTATTTTATAAACAAATAAATACACGATTTGTGCTTTTATAAAGATAAATATGCTCAATATTGCTCTAAATCGGCATTTTACAACACTTATCGTGTTTTATAGTAAATCGCATAAAAGCAAAAAAAACGCTTTGTATAAATCAATTTGTAAAAACAAAATCATAAAAATAATCCGCACCTTTCGGGTGCGGATTATCAAAGTTAAGTTAAATTTGCTTATCTCAGACGTTTTCCTTTGCAGGAACTTCGCCTTTGAGATAAGAATCGATTGCCATACGGATTGCGTCTTCTGCAAGCACGGAACAATGGATCTTTTGCGGCGGCAAACCGTTGAGTTCCTCGATAACTTGTTTGTTGGTGAGTTTGAGCGCTTCTTCGATCGTCTTGCCGATGATCATTCCGGTTGCCGTCGAACTCGAAGCAACAGCCGCTGCACAGCCGAACGTCTTGAACTTTGCGTCCTTGATGACATTGTCTTCGATACGCATCGTGATTTGCATAATATCGCCGCACACTTCGTTTCCTACCGTGCCGATTGCATTGTAGTTTTCAACCTCGCCCATATGCTGGGGATTCTTAAAAACTTCCATAACTTTTTCGTTGTACATATATATACTCCTTAAAGGCTATGCCTTGATTTATTTCGTATTTCGTGCGCAAATACGCTTTTGCAACGCATTTGCGCGTTTTACGTTCTATGCCCTTTACCTCTTACTTTTTGTAAAGAGGCGACATATCTCTGAGTCGTTTTACGATTTTGACGAGTTCGTCAACCGTATAATCGACTTCTTCCATCGTGTTGTGCTTGCCGAACGTGAATCTTATAGAGCCGTGAGCCGTGCCGACGGGAACGCCGATCGAAAGCAACGTTCTTGACGGTTCGAGAGAGCCTGACGAACACGCAGAGCCGGACGACGCGCTGATTCCCGCAAGGTCGAGCGAGAACAAGATGGATTCGCCTTCGATATAGCGGAAACTGAAATTCGCATTGTTTGGAAGGCGTTTCGAGGTGTCTTTTGCGCCGTTGTAGTAGATGTCGTCGATTTCGTTCAACACGCGCTCTACGAAGTGGTCGCGAAGCGAAGCGACGTATTTGTCGTCTTCGTCAATGGTTTTGAGTGCGTCGTCGAGTGCGACTGCCATACCCACAACGCCCGGCGTGTTGGTCGTGCCGCCGCGGTGCGCTCTTTCTTGTTCGCCGCCGGTGAGCAACTTATCGATACGCACACCGTTTCTTACATACAACACTCCCATACCTTTCGGACCGTAGAACTTGTGTGCCGACATAGAAAGCATATCTACGCCCAAATCCTTTACGGCGTACTTGATTGCACCCGTTGCCTGCACAGCGTCCGTATGGAACAATATGCCGTGTTTGTGCGCAATCTCACAGAGTTCCTTGATAGGTTCGACCGTGCCGATTTCGTTGTTTGCAAACATAATGCTCACAAGCACCGTGTCGGGACGAATTGCCTTTTCGAGGTCTTCGGGTGATACGAAACCTTCGTTGTCTACGGGTAGATAAGTAACTTCCCAGCCGTATTTTTCGAGTTGCTTGCAAGTGGTGTAAATCGCAGGATGCTCGATAACCGACGTGACGATGTGTTTGCCCTTTTGGATATTTTGAAGCGCAGTGCCTTTGACAGCCCAGTTGTCCGCTTCCGTACCGCAAGAGGTAAAATAAATCTCGCTCGGTTTTGCGCCTATGCAATTTGCAAGCATTTGACGTGCTTCGTTGACGGCTTTTGCGCCTTCGCGTCCGAAAACGTGTTGGGAATTAGGATTGCCGAATACATCGGTAAAATAAGGCTTCATAGCCTCGAACGCTTTGTTCGACAGCGGCGTTGTTGCCGCGTGATCGAGATAAATTCTGTCCATATATAACCTTTTTGCGCTTTCGCGCTAAAATTAAATTTCCTTTTGTACGTCGCAAGTTCGATTGGAAGAACCGAAAGCAATTCTTTCTAATACGCCCGATACGCCTTTTTGAATATGAAACTCGTTTCATATTTTGCATATTAGGTATATCACCTGAGGGCTCGATTGTCAAGCGTACAAATTATATTTGTACGAGAATTATTCTTCGTCTTCGACGTCGAGTGTTGCGTTGTGATAAACATTTTGAACGTCGTCGAGTTCTTCGAGTTTGTCAATCATCTTGATGATGGTTGCTTGTTGTTCCGCACTCGGCGTGACGTAGTTGTCGGGAATCATATCGACTTCTGCCGAAAGCACTTTTACCCCGTCTTTTTCGAGTGCTTCGCGCACAGATTGAAGTTTTGCGGTGTCCGCATAGACTTCGAAAACGTCCTCGTCCTCGGAATTGATGTCCTCGAAACCGTCGATTTCGAGAGCGTACATCATCAAATCGTCCTCTGTGATGTCCTCTTTTGCGATGGTGATAACGCCTTTGCGCTTGAACATAAAGGAAACGCAACCCGTCGTACCCATCGAACCGCCGAATTTGTCGAACAAGTGACGGACGTCGCCTGCCGTGCGGTTTTTATTGTCTGTGAGCGCTTCAACGATGATAGCCGTTCCGCCGACGCCGTAGCCCTCGTAGCTCATATCTTCGTAGTTGATAGATCCGAGTTCGCCGCTTGCTTTCTTGATGGAACGCATAATGTTGTCGTTGGGCATATTGTTGTCTTTTGCTTTGGCGATTACTTGCGCGAGTTTGCTGTTGCTGTTGGGGTCTGCGCCGCCGTCTTTGACTGCAACTGCGATTTCGCGTCCGATCTTGGTGAACACGTTTGCACGTGCCGCGTCGGTTTTGCCTTTCTTCTGTTGAATGTTATGCCATTTGCTGTGTCCGCTCATATTGTTCTCCTGTTTATAAAGTTTGATACATCGAAACTGCGGTTGCAACCGCAACGTTCAATGATTCGATTTCGTTTTTCATAGGCAACGAATAGGTGCTTTTCGCCGCGCCTTTGAGAGAATCTCTCACGCCGTGTGCCTCGTTGCCCGCAACCAAAAGCACGGGCGTGGACGGTTTGTTTTGAAGGATATTCATCCCGCCCATATCCAAAACCGCGCTGTTCGTTTCGCTCATAAGTTCGAGCGCATCGCTTTCGTTTATCTCGTGCAATCGCACTTTGAAAAGTCCGCCGAGCGTCGCTCTCACCACTTTCGGCGAAAACACGTCCGCCGTGTCCAAAAGGTATACGTCGTTAAAGTCGCACGCGGCAGCCGTACGCAGTATCGTGCCGAGGTTGCCGGGGTCGCTCACGCCGTCGAGCAAAACCGCGTTGCCTTTCGGCATAGCAAATTCGGTTGACGGCATTTTGCAAATCGCCACTATGCCGTACGGCGAAACCGTGTCCGCAACGTACTGCATAACCTCGTCACTCACATAATACACTTGCGCGCGCGTAAAAGCAAGAACCTCGCAAGATTTTTCGCTACGCTCCTTGCCGAACGAGCGCTCGACTTCGCCCTGTCTTTGCAAGGTTGCAAGCACGTATTCGACCTCTACGCTCGACGGCATATCCTTTATTACGTTCGTCCCTTCAACCAAAAACAGTCCCGACTCTTTGCGGAACTTCTTTTGAGAAAGCGAGCGCGCCTTCTTCACGAATTGATTTTTGGTGGAAGTGATGATTTCTGTCATTCTAACCGCCTTAAATATCGGCTTTTACCTCAAAAACGAGGATGAAAATCCGAAAACGGTTCTAAATCAATGTTGCGCATAAAAACCTATGCGCAACATTGAAAAACGATTATCCTATTATGCAAGAGCGGTTTTTGCGCTGTCGCAGAGTGCCGTGAACGCTTTGGGATCGCTGATTGCGATTTCGCTCAAAACCTTTCTGTTGAGGTCGATACCGGCGACTTTAAGACCGTGCATAAGAGTGGAATAACTCATACCGTTGATACGTGCGGCAGCATTGATACGAGCAATCCAGAGGCTTCTGAAATCGCGTTTCTTTTGCTTTCTGCCGACGTATGCGTACACGCCGCTTTTGAGAAGTTGTTGCTTTGCAACACGATAAAGGGAATGCTTGCCTGCATAGTAACCCTTTGCTTGTTTCATTATTTTTCTACGCTTTTTGACTGCGTTTACTGCTCTTTTAATTCTCATTGTTCATTCTCCTTATTTGTACGGCAACAACTTTTTGAGTTCTCCGCATCTCGTTTCGTCGACGTATTCGATGGAACGAAGATCTCTCTTTCTCTTGGTTGTCTTCTTGGTAAGAAGGTGGCTGTGTGCAGAATGGCCTCTCTTGTAAAGACCGCTTGCTGTAACGTGGAAACGCTTCTTTGCTCCGCTATGTGTTTTTTGTTTTGGCATAGGTCTGCCTCCTATTTTATTTTGCTTTTGCTTGCGAGGCAAGCAACAATAGTGTCGTTATTTCTTTTGTGCCGGCGCGAGAATCGTGTAAATCATACGGCCTTCTTGCACGGGCTTTTTCTCGACGGTAAATTCGCCGCCGACCATCGCGATGTAGTCCTCAACGATTTTGACCGCGATTTCGGGATGCGCTTGTTGGCGTCCTTTGAGGCGAATCGACGCTTTGACCTTGTTGCCGTCCGCGAGGAATTTCGCGGTTTGTTGGGCAAGTCTGGTGGTATCGCCGATGTCGATTGTCGCAGAAAGGCGGATTTCTTTGATTTCCATCACTTTCTGATTCTTTTTGGCTTCTTTTTCGCGTTTTTGTTGTTCGTAGCGATATTTGCCGTAGTCCATCAATTTGCAGGTCGGAGGCTGAACGGAAGGCGGTGAAACCTTGCAGATGTCAAGCCCTTTTTCTTCCGCAATCGCTCGTGCATCTCTCATCGTGATAACGCCGTACTGTTGACCGTCGTCGCCGATGAGGCGCACTTCTCTGTCTCGGATTTGTTCATTGATTTGCAGTTCTTTCAAATTGCTACTCCTATACACCTCGAAAGGTTTATTACATAAAAGAAGTGTCGAAGCAAAGTAACCTCGACACTTACCGATTGTCCTTATCATAGACAAGACTTAGTGAAGTGAGAACCATATCGCCGAAGGCTGATGGTGAAAGGCAATACCTTTGCTTTGCTCGTATATATTATCAAAAACACTGACTCGTGTCAAACAAAAGTCGGATATTTTTGAAAATTTATTTGATTTGCTTGGTTGCGACTTCCATAAGGGCGAGTTTTGCAAAGTCGGAAACGCTCATTATGCCCAAGTCGCCGTCGGTGCGATGGCGGACGGAAACGACTTTCTGCTCTGCTTCCTTGTCGCCTACGACAAGTATATACGGCACTTTTTCAAGTTGCGCGTCACGGATTTTCTTGCCGAGTTTTTCGTTTCTTACGTCCGCTTCCGCGCGCAATCCCATATCGAAAAGTTGATTGCGGATATTCATTGCAGCCTCTGACGTACGGTCGGTGAGCGACAAAACGCGCACTTGTTCGGGCGCAAGCCACATCGGAAACGCGCCGTTGTACTTTTCTATAAGCATTGCCAAAGTGCGCTCGTAACAACCTATCGACGAGCGATGAATTATTATCGGACGTGCCTTTTCGCCGTTTTCGTCGATGTATATCATATCGAAGCGCGTAGCGAGCGAGAAGTCGATTTGAACGGTGAACAGCGTATCTTCCTTGCCGTGCACGTTTTTGCCCTGTACGTCGAGTTTAGGCCCGTAGAAAGCCGCTTCGCCCCACGCTTCCGTATGCTCTATGCCGAGATCGGAAAGGATATTCTGCATTGCGGTTTCCACCCTGTTCCAGTCCTCTGCCGTGCCGACGTACTTGTCGGGATTGCTCGGGTCCCAGCGCGAAAAACGATAACTTACGTCGTTTTGAAGTCCGAGAACGCCGATAAGGTATTTTATGAGGTCCACCGCGCCTTTGAACTCGGATTCGAGTTGCGCGGGCGTGCAGATTATATGTCCGTCCGAGAGCGTAAACTGGCGTATTCTCGTAAGCCCGTGCATTTCACCGCTTGCTTCTTTTCGGAATTCTATTGCGGTTTCCGCATACCTTACGGGCAAATCGCGGTAACTTTTGAGTCCGTTTTTGTAGATTGTGAATTGAAGCGGACAAGTCATCGGGCGCAAGCACAAAATCTCGTCGTCAACGTCCTCGTCGCCGATATAGAACATCTTGTCCTTGTAGTGATCCCAGTGTCCCGAAATGATAAAGAGGTTGTTTTTGGTCATAATCGGGGTTTTGGTGAGTTGGTAACCGCGCTTTTGTTCCTCATCCTCGACGAAGCGTTCCATAATCTGAATAATGCGCGCGCCTTTGGGCATCATAAGCGGAAGTCCCTGCCCGATATTCTCGTCGGTCATAAACAAGCCGAGTTCTCTGCCCACTTTGTTGTGGTCGCGCGATTTGGCTTCTTCGAGTTTTTTGATATACTCGTCAAGATCGGCATTTTTTGTGAAACAAGTGCCGTATATGCGAGTAAGCATCTTATTCTTTTCGTTGCCCTTCCAGTACGCGCCCGTGAGCGACGTGAGCTTGAACGCCTTGATTTTGCCCGTAGACGTGAGGTGCGGACCTGCGCAAAGGTCGATGAAATCGCCTTGCTGATAAAAGGATATTTTCTCGCCTTTGGGAATATCCGCCAAAAGTCCCGCCTTGTATATCTGCTTCATCTTCGCAATACGCGCTTCCGCCTCTTTGCGAGTGCATTCTATGCGGGATATAGGCATATTCGCCTTGATTATGCTTTTCATTTCCGCTTCGATTTTGCCGAAGTCGGCTTGGGTTATGGGCGTTCTGAAATCGAAATCGTAATAAAAACCGTTGTCGACGGCAGGACCGATTGCGAGTTGTACGGTGGGATAAATGTTTCTGACCGCTTGCGCAAGAATATGCGCGCAAGTGTGGCGATACACCCGTCTGCCGTCCTCGTCCGCAAACGTAAGCACTTCAAACGTGCAATCTTTGTCCAAAACGGTGTCGAGAGAAGAAACGACGCCGTCGATTTTGCAAGCAAGAGCGTTTCTTGCAAGAGAATCGGAAAAACTCTTGATAGCGTCGAGCGCAGACATTGCGCCGTCGATAGAAATCATTTTGCCGTCTTTCAAAGTCAAATTCATAGCAAGCCTCCGCGCAATCTGCCTTACCACAGCAGTACGCACAAAATAATGGAACAAATTATAAATACGTTGGCTATTTCTGTCAACGAAAAACCGCAAATAAAAAACCGTTGCTACATATGGTGGTGACACTCTCAAACAATGACAAAAAAGCGGCGTCGAAGTACGTTCGACGCCGCAAAAAATTCGTTTTGATTGCTTTACGCTTTGATGACGAAACTGAACTCGTGATAACGGTTGGGAAGTATCTTGTAGCGTTTCTTCGTGCAAGCAAGTGCCGGTACGTCGCCGCCTACGCCGCGTTGCGCGCCGTCTATGCACACTTCGACTACGCCGCCGTGCTTGAGTTCGTGCGCGTGCGTCGCATCTTCGAGTGCCTCTTGCGTGTAGTCGTGTACGCTGAATTCAAACGGCTTGTCGCAAGCAACGAACGTAAGTCCGTCCTCGCCGCCCACTTTGAGCCAACGCGCGTCGGTGTGGTTGCCGTTCTCTTGCGGAACGAGATAGTTATGCTCGAAATCCGCGATTTTGCCTGAATAGATGCCGAGTTTTGCGGCGGCTTTTCTGTCGCAATAGTTCTCGTGAGGTCCTCTTGCAAAGAACGTCATATCATCGGAAGTTGCGAGTCCCATTCTGAAACCGTATCTCGGAAGCGAGAACATATTGTTCTTCACTCTCATAGACACTTTCAGTCCGTCCTCGCCCGCTTCGTACACGGTTTTGAGGGACCACATTTGCGGCGAGCAAGACCAGTCTATCACGAGCGACTTGTCCGTTATCGTCATGTTCGACTTGACGAGGTGGTCCTTGCAGGACTTGAAGTAGGTTTTGCCCAAGAGCGCGATTGCGAAAGGCGGAACTTGCGGCGATTTGTCGTTGTCGATTGCGGCGCGCCAGAAGTTGAGCATAACGGGCGATGCGAGTTTTTCCTTGCCGTCCACGACGATTGATGAAATACATCCGCCGTTTTTGGACACGGTTGCACGCATTTTTCCGCATTCTAACACAATCTTTCCGTCCTCGTTGAAAACGGTTTTGCCTTGCGCGCTCTTAAACTCTTGCGGAACGTAACCCGTCATATCGAGTTGCTCGCAAGCCACGACGTCGCCGTCTTCGAACACGTCGAAACTGCCCTTTACCACCGCATAGCAGTTGATTGCGACTTCGCCTTTTCCTTGCGGAATTTCAAACGGCATATCCACGCTTCCTTTTTCGAGAGGTTTGACGGAAGGCATATCGACGGTTTTGGTTTCGGTCACTACGCCGTTTTGCAAGAGTTCGAATCTCAAAGCGAACTTGTCGAGATTTGTGAACATATATTCGTTTGTAAGTTCGATTTTGTCGCCCTTACGCTCGAATTGCACTTGTTGATAGACCTTTGCGACCTCGTAGAACGCCGGATTAGGGCTTCTGTCCGCTCTGACGATACCGTTGAATGCAAACGTGCCGTCGTTGGGTTTGTCGCCCCAGTCGCCTCCGTAGGTGTATTCAACCACGCCGTCCTGATTGACGCGCTTTATCGCTTGGTCGGCAAAGTCCCAGATATATCCGCCACAGAGTCTGTCGTGCTTTCTGAAATGCTTCCAGTAGTCCTCGAAGTTGCCCAAACTGTTGCCCATACAGTGCGCGTATTCGCATTGAATGAACGGCTTGTTCTTGTACATTCTCGGCGTGAGCAAATGTCCGAGCGGCGCCCACAACGCCATCGAGTGAATATGGCATCTGTTGTTGGCGATTTCTTCCATTTGTTCCTCTTTGGTGTACATCTCGCTCATAATGTCGGTGGTTTTTACGTACGCGTCGGGTTCGTAGTGTATGGGGCGAGTGTTGTCGAGTTCGAGCGCGGCTTTTTTCATTGCGGGGAACGCTTTTCCGTTTCCGCTCTCGTTGCCGAGCGACCAAAAGAGTATGCACGCGTGATTGCGATAGGTCAAAACCATATTTCTCATACGCCAGCACACTTGCTCTGTCCATCTCTTGCTCGAGCGCGGCACGCGAGTTGCAAGGCCGTGCGTTTCGAGGTTGTTTTCGCACATAACCATAATGCCGTACTTGTCGCAAAGTTCGTAGAAGTGGCGGCTGTTGGGATAATGCGAGGTTCTTATGCTGTTCACGTTATGCTTTTTGAGCAAAAGAATATCTTTTTCGGTGTACTCTCTCGGCACGGCGTGACCGAAGTCGGGGTGAAATTCGTGACGGTTTACGCCTCTTATTTTCAACTTTTTGCCGTTGAGAGTTATGTACGGTTGCTTGCCGTCGATTGACGGGATAATCTCGACCTTTCTGAATCCGAAATCTATCTCGCGCATATCGTGGAAAACGGTTTTCTCCTTTTCCTGCGACGTGAACGCAAGACGAAGTTTGTAAAGATACGGGTCCTCCGCGCTCCAAAGGTGCGGATTTTCTATATTTTCCGCCATTTTGACAGTCATAGACTCGTCCTCGTCAAGACCGAGTACGGCGAAGTTGCCCTCGCACACATTGTTGCCGTCCCTGTCGATAAGTTCGATTTTGACGTCGGCGTCCGAAATCTCTACGCCTTTTGCGCAGTACACGCTTGCGTCGACCAAGAGTTTCACTTTGGAATAATCCTCGTTGAATTCTGCGCGCGCATACATATCCTCAATGCGCACGTCGGGAAGGAAAATCAAGTTGACGTCGCGGAAAAGTCCAGAAATGCGCCACATATCCTGATCTTCGAGATAACTGCCCGTCGTGTAACGATAAACGATAATTTTAAGTTCGTTTTCGCCGACCTTGACGTAAGGCGTAATATCGTATTCCTGATAGTCGAACGTATCCTCGCTGTATCCGATAAACGAGCCGTTTACGTACACTTGCGCACCGCTGTTTGCGGCAAAATTGACGTGTATGCTTCCGCTCACCTTGTCGAGCACGAACGTGCGCCTATAAACGCCGCAATTATTTTCGTTTTCGTTGATATGCGGCTTGCCCGTCGTTGCAATGGGGTGCGGATAGCGGATATTGGAATAAATGGGTTTTCCGTAGCCTTTGAGTTGCCAGTTGGACGGCACTTCGATTTTGTCCCACGTTTTGGGGTTGGGGTCGAGAATAGCCGCCGACACGTAGTATTTGAAATCCCATTCGCCGTTCAAAAGAAGGGTTTTTACGTTGCCGTTTTGGTCTATCGGGAAGCCTGCGCCGTGCTTTTTCTCAACATTGACGCAATAAACGTCGGGATTGTTGTAGTAATTTTTCATAATTTTTCTTCCTCTCGCGTTTAAAATTATTGTTCGTCCGCAACGTAAAGTATTCTGCGGCAGTTGGGGCATTCGGCGTAGTCGCCGACATTGCGAAGTTTTGATTTGGTGTCGTTGTCCACTTCCATCATACAGCGACCGCAAAGGCAATTCTTGCTGTCGTATTTGACGAAAGCGGGCATTCTTTTCGCACCTCTGAGCGCGAGATAGGTGTGCATAACGTTTTCGGGAATCTCGCCTTTGAGAGCGTTGAGTTGAGATTTGATTTCCACCACTCTGGGTTGGAATTTTTTGACGAGATTGTCGTATTCCGCCTTTGCGCTCTTATATACGTCGGTGGCTTTTACGCCCTGATCCCAAGTCTTTTTGTAACTGTCGTTGACTTGATCGATCTTTGCCGCCGCGCCGTTCGCCTCTTTCTCGAGAGCACTGATTTTATCGGCGATGGAAGCGACCATTTTGAGATAGTGATCCGCTTCGTTTGCGTCCTGAACGTCTTCCAAAATGCCGTCGAACTCGTCGAGTTCCTCTTTGAGCGCGTCGATTTTGCCTTTCATTGCGGCGTAGCCTGCAAGAAGATCGCTCGCTTCGGCTTTGAGTTTGCCTATCATCTCGGTTGCGCTTTCCAAACGCGATTTCGCAACGGCGAGTTTTTGGCGTTCGTCGCTCTTTGCAACCTCGTTTTCAAGAGTCATAAGTTCTTGGTCTATCTTTTGGTATTGAAGTATCTTGTCAAATTTCATTGTATCCTCCGACTGTCTTGAACGGACAGTTTTGTTTTGCTTTTATAATTCTCACGCCGCTCGGCGCAATGATTTGTTCAAAAAGGTTCTGCACGATAATTTCGCTTGCGTAGTGCGAAAATTCGACGATAGGAAACTCGTCGTTTTCGGAAGCGACGTAAAGATGATGCTTAAAGTCGCCGCTTACGAACACGTCCGCGTTCGCTTTTGCGTTTTCGTATGCCGAATCGCTCGCGCCGCCGCCGCAAATTATCATTGCTTTTTCAACGGTTTTATTCTTGTCGCCCGTGTATTTGACGGAATCGTCTTTAAGGGTTGCCGCAACGTGCTTTGCGAAATCTTCGAGAGATTGCGCCTTTATATCACACACTACGCCTACGCCGTTCGCACAAAGGTTCTCGCCGCCCAAAAGCGTTGCAAGGGTCATGCAAAGTCCGTTTTCGCACTCGTCGAGATTGGTATGCGCACTGTACACCGTCAATCCGTTTTTGAGTACGTCCTTTATAATCTCGCCTTTCGACTCGGCGGTGTTTATACTCTTGATTGCCGAGAAAAAGAACGGGTGATGCGTGACGATAAGATTGCAGTTTTGCTCAACCGCTTGTCTTATTACGTCTTTGGTGAGGTCGAGAGCAACCAAAACGCCTCTGCATTCGTCGTTTAGATTGCCTATCATTAGACCGGGATTATCCCACGCCTCCGCAAGCGCGACGGGCGCAAATTCTTCTATCGTATCAACTATTTGTCTGTGTTTCATTTCTTTATCCTTAATTCGAGGATTTGCCACTACGGCGATTTTTGCGTCTTTTGCGGCGATTTTTGCCGTTAGGCTTTATTTCCGTTTGGGATTTATTTGTCGTTTCGACTTTTAGTTGCGCTTTTGCAAAGCGTTTTCGAGTTTGGTGATTTTGTCTTTCAATTCGACGGCTTTGGGATTGCGTTCGAGTATGTTTTTCATACCCTCGATTTCCTTGTTTGCAAAGTAAGCAAAGTTGTCGCTCGTATCGAAAAACGCGCCGTATGCGATTTGCTCGCTTGAAAGAGTGCTTTCACCCTCGTTCGTTTTTACGATTGTGTACGTTTTGCCCGCACATTCGAGCATTTCGTCGAAAACTATCGTGTGTCCGCACTTTACTATCGCCGCTCTCACCTTTTCGGGGTGAGTGTTTGCAGAAAGAAGATAGTGCAAAAAACGCTTGCCTTGCTCGTTTGCTCGCAAAATTATGTCTGATATGACGTCGCCGCCCAAGCCTGCGATAATAACGGTGTCGACTTCCCTGTCCGCAACAGGTTCGAGTCCGTTTCCGAGCCTCGCTGTCATAACGTCTTGCACGCCGTTTTCCTTTGCAAGTTCTTCGGCTTTTGCAAGCGAGGGCACGGAAATGTCCGTTGCGATAACTTCGCTTGCTCTGTCCGTGCTTACGAGATAGTAGCCGAGTTTGCCGTGATCACAGCCTACGTCCGCAACTTTGCCGTAATCCACTAGGTTGGCAATGGCGGTCAGTCTTTGGTCGAGTCGTATGGGCATCAGTCGAAATCTTTGAGTTTTTTGAGGCGGTTGGGATGGCGAAGTTTGCGGAGTGCCTTTGCCTCGATTTGACGAATACGCTCACGAGTGACATTGAATTCTCTGCCGACTTCTTCGAGTGTTCTGGGGTGCGAATCGTCAAGACCGTATCTCAAACGAAGCACTTTTTCTTCACGCGGAGTGAGCGTATTGAGCACTTGAATGAGTTGTTCTTTGAGCATATTGCCTTCTGCAACCTCACTCGGCGATTGAGAGGTGTGGTCCTCTATGAAGTCGCCAAGATGGCTGTCCTCTTCCTCGCCGATAGGCGTTTCGAGGGATACGGGGTCTTGCGCGATTTTTTGAATTTCGCGCACGCGCTCGACCGAGCAGCCGAGATATGCCGCGATTTCTTCCGCAGACGGCTCTCTGCCGAGTTTTTGAAGAAGTTGACGAGTCGCTCTGACTTGCTTGTTTATGGTTTCCACCATATGAACGGGAATACGAATGGTTCTTGCCTGGTCGGCGATTGCGCGAGTGATTGCCTGTCTTATCCACCACGTTGCGTACGTCGAGAACTTGAAGCCCTTTGTATAGTCGAATTTTTCGACCGCTTTCATCAAGCCGAGATTGCCCTCTTGAATGAGGTCGAGGAATTGCATACCTCTGCCGACGTAGCGTTTTGCTATGGAAACGACGAGACGTAGGTTCGCTTCGCTCAAAATATGCTTTGCTTCCTCGTCGCCTTCTTCCATACGCTTTGCAAGTTCGATTTCTTGATCGGCGGTCAAAAGAGGCACTTTGCCGATGTCTTTGAGATAGATTTTAACCGAGTCGTCAACGTTCGAATCGATGATTTTGTCAAAGGCGATGTCATCGTCATCAACGGTTTCTTCAACCTTTACGTTTTCGTTTTGCAACGCGTTGAACACCATTTCCATATCTTCCGCGGTTGCGTTGAGGTGTTCGAGCCTTGCCATTATATCGTCTTCGCTGATTGAGCCTTTACTCTTTCCGTATGTGACGATTTTGTCAATCTCTTGTTTCAAAAGTTGTTCTCTGTCCACTTATATTCCTCCTCGGTGAATCAAAGTTTGTCGTTAATGTCTTTGGATTTCAATATTTTTTGCAAGCGGGATATTTCAGAAATACTCGCTCGCTTTGCTTCGGGGTCTGATAGGTCGTTGTAGTCTTCCTTCAATCGTTCGAGGCGTTTTGCAATATGCTCGTTTGCAAGCATAAGCACGCAGTCGTTGAAGTAGTCCGCCTCGCGTATGGTGTCGGCAAATTTCATATTGATGTCCAAAATCTTGCCGATTTCCTCGTTTTCGTATCCGAATTTGCTGAACATCGAGTTCACAATGTCGGTATGCGCGGGCATAGTTTTTGCCCACTCAAACACTTCTTTATGTATGTCGTTTGCAAGCCACTCGGTCTTTATGACGTTTACATCCGCAAATTTTTCGCCTTTGAGAATGCGATTAAGCACGAATCTCGACGCACGAAGGGTCTTTGCAACCTTTTCTTCGTCGCTTTCTTTTGATTGTTCGATTTTCGGCAATCGTATCATACCCGCTTCGTCCGAAAGCGTCGCGACGGATACGCCGCTCTTTTTTGACACTATATCCGTATACACTTCTCTTTCTGCGCGATTTTCTATGCTTTTCAGCACTTTAAGAGCGGATTGAACGTATTTCGCCCTGCCGTTCACCGACCCCAAATCGTTTGCGTCGGCGCAAAGTTTAAGTTTGTATTCGATGACGGGCAACGCTTCTTTCTGCTTTTTGAGGAATGCTTCCGCGCCGCCGTCGCGCACGGTTTCGTCGGGGTCTTTGCCCTCGTCGAGAGATATTACTTTGACGTTCTGCACGAACTTGGTGAGAATATCCACGTTGCGTATCGTCGCTTTTTTGCCCGCGCCGTCGCCGTCGTAACAAACGTACAGATTTTCCGTCATACGCGACAACTCTCTCGCCTGCCCTTCGGTGAGCGCAGTTCCCATACACGCAACCGCGTTCTTTATGCCGACCGCGCCGAGCGATATAACGTCCATATACCCCTCGACCAAAACGAGTTCCTTGTACGCAACGCCGTTGAGTTTTTTGTCTCGTTTGATGAAGTTGATTCCGTATATCGTGCGCCCCTTGTCGAAAAGTGCGGTGTTAGTCGAGTTTTTGTATTTTGCAATGTCTTGCTCGCCGTGATAGATACGTCCGCCGAACGCGATGACGTTGCTCATACCGTCCATAATCGGCACGATAACTCTGTTTGCAAAAGCGTCGTAGGGGCGTTGAGTGTTGGCGATAAGTCCGCATTCTTCGAGGTCTTTGAGCAAATACCCCTTGCGGCGCATATACCCCACCATACTCTCGCCGTCGAGCGAAAGTCCGAGTCCGTAGCGTTTGCACACCTCGTCGTCAAGCCCCCTTGCGTGCAAATACTCTCTTGCGTCCTTGCCCTTATTCTCGTCGAGAAGATTGTTGCGATAATACCTTGCGACGTCGCGCATAAGTTGCTTCAAAACGTCGCTATGCTCTTTCTTTTCGGCGTATTTGGGGTCGAGTTTGACTTCCGGAAGTTGCATTCCCGCTTTGTCGGCAAGGATTTTTACGGCGTCGTAAAAGGACACCGATTCCATTTCCATAACGAACTTTACGACGTCGCCGCTCGCACCGCAACCGAAACAGTGATACCAACCGTTATTCACGCAAAAAGAAGCCGTTTTTTCATTGTGGAAAGGACAACAACCGAAATAACGTCCGCCTTTTTTCTGCAAAGGGACGTACTGCGAAATGACTTCGACGATGTCGCATTTATATTTGAGTTCTTCCATAAACTCAGGAGTAAAACCGCCTGCCATAGTGCCTCTAAAAATATTTTCTACATATATATACGAACGAAAGCGGCGTTTTTCCTAAAATTTATTGAAATAATAATTAAAAACAATTATAGAAAATAAAAGAGATTGCTCTTTCTCTGAAAAAGCAACCGTCGTGTACTCTAAATAAAGTTTCCCCCTTCCTCACGTGTTTGGACTTCGGTGTTTGCAAGGCAATCCGCCT
>URIX01000042.1 GCA_900547975.1 uncultured Eubacteriales bacterium
AGAAGACGCCGTAGCGGCGGGCCACCAGGTCGATGGGGCCCACGCGGCGGGGACGGCCGGTGGCAGCGCCATACTCGTGGCCTGCGTCACGCAGAGCGTGCTTCTCTTCCTCGGTCATGGCCAGCTCTGTGGTAAAGGGGCCGTCACCCACGCAGGAGGAGTAAGCCTTCATGACGCCGATGGAGTTGTGCAGCTTGTGGCCCGGGATGCCTGCGCCGATGGGAGCATAAGCACCGATGACGTTGGAGGAGGTGGTGTAGGGATAGATGCCGAAGTCGATGTCGCGCAATGCGCCGAGTTGTGCTTCGAGCATAACGTTTTTGCCGTTTTTGAGTGCTTTGTCGAGATAATAACCCGTATCGCAGATGTAATCTTTGAGCGGCGTGCCGTATTTGTCGAACCAATCGAGCAATTCTTCGACGGTGTAGCCCTTTGCGTGATACGAACCCTCAATAGTGAGGTTTTTCCACTCGACGATGGTTTCGAGACGAGAGCGCAAGTATTCGGGGTGAAGAATGTCGCCCATACGAATGGCTTTTTTCATATACTTATCTGCATAAATCGGCGATATGCCTCTGCGAGTAGAACCGAATTTCTTGTCGCCGAGTCTGTCTTCTTCGAGACAGTCTTGTTGCACGTTGTAGGGGCAGCAAACCACCGCTTTGTCGCTGATTTTGAGATTGTCGGGGGTGATGACGATTCCGCCCTCTCTGAGTTTTGCGATTTCCTTGCAGAGATGTTCGATGTCAACCACCATACCGTTGCCCATAACGTTCACTTTGTCCTCGCGAAGTATAGCCGACGGCAAAAGGTTAAGCACGAATTTGCCCTTGTCGTTGATGACGGTGTGACCTGCGTTGTTTCCGCCTTGATAGCGAACGACAATGTCTTGCTCTTGCGAAAGCAAATCGACCATTCTGCCCTTGCCTTCGTCGCCCCAGTTGATACCAACAATAGATGTAAGCATATGTATACCTCAAAAAAAATATTTCTGTTTTATCTGCCGTCAGACGTTGATTGCAATCGAACTGCCTATACGGTTTTTGTTTTTTTCAAGAAGCGGATCGATCGCTTCCGAAACGTATTCTTCAACCTGTTTTTCCGCTCTGCCCGTAAACGCTTTTACGTCGAGGACGGAATCGAGTTCCTCTTTGGTAAGGTTGAAAGTTTTGTCGGCAAGTATACGTTCCAAAAGGTCGTTTTCTTTGCCGTCGCACTTGACCGCTTGCGCCGCCGCAACCGAGTGTTGTCTTATCGCCTCGTGCAAAACCTGTCTGTCGCCGCCCTTTTTCGACACGCAATACATAAGGATATTTTCGGTTGCCATAAACGGCAATTCGTCGTTCAAATGTTTTGCGATAATGCGCGGATAGAGGGTTAAACCGCTTATTATGTTGTTGTAAAGTGCCAGTATTGCGTCAACAGCCAAAAACGCTTCGGGGATTGCGATACGTCTGTTCGCGCTGTCGTCGAGCGTTCTTTCAAACCACTGCGCCGAAGCGGTGATTGCGGGATTCATACTGTCGCAGATGACGTATCTTGCAAGCGAAGCCATACGCTCGCTTCTCATCGGGTTGCGCTTGTACGCCATTGCCGACGAGCCGATTTGCTTGGATTCGAAGGGTTCTTCAACCTCTTTGAGATGTGACAAAAGACGAATGTCGTTTGAAAATTTCGTCGCGCTCTGCGCAATCGAGCAAAGCACGGAAAGCACGTTGTAATCCACCTTTCTCGAATAGGTCTGACCGCTCACGGCGTACGTTCCGTCGAAGCCGGTTTTTTGCGCTATCGCTTTGTCCAGAGCCTTCACCTTTTCGTCGTCGCCCTCGAACAGTTCGAGAAAACTTGCCGCCGTACCCGTCGTGCCCTTGCAACCGAGCAAGCGCAAACGAGAAAGTTGAAAATCGAGATTGTCGAGGTCGTTTACTAGGTCTTGAATATAAAGCGTCGCGCGCTTTCCGACAGTCGTGGGTTGCGCCGCCTGGAAATGTGTGTACGCAAGCGTTGCGAGTCCCTTGTTTTTCATTGCGAAATCGCGAAGTGATTTTATGCACGCAAGCAATCCCTCGCGCAAAACGAGCAATCCCTCGCGCATTTGAATTATGTCGGTGTTGTCGCCGACGTAGCAACTCGTCGCGCCGAGGTGAATTATGGGTTTTGCTTTGGGGCAAGCCTCGCCGAAAGTGAGGACGTGCGCCATAACGTCGTGTCGCACCTCGCTTTCCTTTTTCGCCGCCAACTCGTAGTCGATGTCGGTTTGGTGCGCCTTCATTTCCTCGATTTGCTCGTCGGTGATGTCGATGCCCAACTCTTTTTCTGCTTCGGCAAGAGCAATCCACAACTTACGCCAAGTGCCGAACTTGAAGTCCGGCGAAAAAACGTATTGCATTCTTTTGCTCGCATACCTTTGGCATAGCGGGGATATATAAGAGTCCATACAAACCTCTGACAAACAAAAAGTGTTCAAAACTTTTTTCAACCGAATGGTTAAAAAAAAATTGTGAACACTATCCGTCTGCATATTTATTTTCTATAAATATATTAACATCGTATATCCTTAATGTCAACATAATTCGCACTCAAAATCGCAAGTTTCACGCGACGATTCGCACGCGAAAAGCGCAGGTTTTATGCGGGAAAATCGCATTTTTCGAAAAGTATAAATTTTGCGTTTCGTTTATAATCCCGCATTATCGATTTATAAATATCCAAATATATTGCATAAACACCGCAAATATAATGTATATTTATCCATTTTATTTATACTCGATTTTTTTGTGCGAAATCTTTTGACTTTTGGAATATTATGTCTATAATCGAATCTATAAAAAAACACGAGGTACTCAAAAATGTTGATGTCGGATTTGTACGGAAGTATGGTCTTCGACGACAGAGTGATGAGCAAGAGATTGCCCAAAGACACCTATCGCGAACTCAAAAGATGCTGCGCCCTCGATTTGCCTCTTTCAAGAGAAACGGCAAACATCGTCGCAAACGAAATGAAAGACTGGGCGGTCGAAAAAGGCGTGACCCACTTCACCCACTGGTTTCAACCTCTCACGGGAATCACGGCGGAAAAGCACGATTCTTTCATCGCCCCCACCAAAAACGGCGGCGTTATTATGGAACTTAGCGGCAAAGAGTTGATAAAAGGCGAACCCGACGCGAGTTCCTTCCCCAGCGGCGGATTGCGCTCGACGTTCGAGGCAAGAGGTTACACCGCTTGGGACCCCACTTCCTATGCGTTCATAAAGGACGGCATACTCTGTATTCCAACGGCGTTCTGCTCGTACAACGGCGACGCTCTGGACAAAAAAACGCCGCTTTTGCGCTCTATGGAAGCAATCAACAGACAAGGCACGAGGCTTCTTTCCATTCTCGGTAAAAAGACGGAGCGTATAAACGTTTCCGTCGGCCCCGAACAAGAATACTTCCTCATCGACACCGCTATGTACGAAAAGAGGAAAGATTTATTCTACACGGGTCGCACCCTGTTCGGCGCGCGTCCGCCCAAAGGACAAGAACTTTCCGACCACTATTTCGGCGCAATCAAACCCCGTGTGGTCAAGTATATGAAAGAACTTGACGAGGAACTTTGGAAACTCGGCATTCTCGCAAAGACCAAGCACAACGAAGTCGCCCCCGCGCAACACGAATTTGCTCCTATCTACACGACGGTCAACGTCGCAACCGACCAAAACCAACTTACGATGGAAATTATGAAAAAGGTTGCGGCAAAGCACAATATGACTTGCCTTCTTCACGAGAAACCCTTTGACGGCGTAAACGGAAGCGGCAAGCACAACAACTGGTCAATCTCGACGGATTCGGGCAACCTTCTCGACCCCGGCAAAAGTCCGCAAGACAACGCGCAATTCCTTCTCATTCTCGCAGCGGTTATCGCGGCGGTTGACAGTCACCAAGATTTGCTTCGTATCGCAGTCGCTTCCGCGTCCAACGATCATCGTCTCGGCGCAAACGAAGCGCCGCCCGCAATCGTGAGTATGTTCCTCGGCGAAGAACTCACGGGCATTATGCAAGCAATCGCAGACGGCCGCACCTATTCAAGACGCGCAAAATGCGAAGTGGAAATCGGCGTACACGTTTTGCCCAAATTCTCTATGGACTCGTCCGACCGCAACCGCACTTCCCCGTTTGCGTTCACGGGCAACAAATTCGAGTTCCGTATGCCCGGTTCTTCGCAATCCATTGCGAGCGTAAACCTCGTGCTCAACACCATAATGGCGGAACAATTCGAGTCGTTTGCGGACGAACTCGAAAAAGCAACCGACATCAATCAAGGCATCACCGACATCATCAAACGAGTGATGACCGAGCACGGCAAAATCATTTTCAACGGCAACAACTATTCGGAAGAATGGACGAAAGAGGCACAGCGCAGAGGCTTGCTCAATCTTCCCTCGACGATAGACGCGCTTCCCTACATCACGAGCCAAAAGAACGTCGATTTGTTCAAGCGTATGCACGTTTTCAGCGAAGCGGAACTCAAATCGAGAGAGGATATATATATACAAAACTACTGCAAACTGCTCAACATCGAAGCGATGACTATGCTGGATATGGCGACGATGGACATCATTCCGTCCGTTATCAAATATAAAGGCGACGTCGCAAAAGCGGCAAACGAAAGTCTTGCGCTCGGCGTGGAAGCAGACGAAGAAAAGGATATTTGCAACAACCTCGCTTCGCATCTTAAAGAAGCAACCGATTGCGTAAAGACGCTCAAAGACGCGCTTCAAAAAGCACACTCGCTCGGCGAAAACGTCAATGGCGGACGTTGCTATCACGATGAAGTGCTCGTCGCAATGGCAAATCTTCGCAAGGTCGTGGACGAAATGGAATTGCTCACCGCAAAAGAATATTGGCCCGTACCTTCCTACGGCGACTTGCTTTTCTCTGTGCATTAATCGCAAACGGAAAAGCAAAAATCAACCAAATCAACGTTTTATATATGCAAAAGCGACGGTTTATCCGTCGCTTTTGTTATGTTTAGATGCTTTTGTTTTTAGCGTTTCGATGTAATTACGATTATTTGTTCTTGACAACTTCTCTTGCCGCTTCGACTATGTCTTGCGTTGTGATGTGGTATTGTTCGCTCAAATATGCGTTCTTACCCACTTGTCCGAACTCATCTTTCACACCGACCAAACGCATAGGCACGGGTGAGTTTTGGCATACGACTTCGGCAACCGCGCTGCCCAAACCGTTGCAAACATTGTGGTTTTCGCAAGTGACTATTGCGCCCGTTTCCTTTGCGCATTTTATTATCGCATCTTTGTCGATAGGCTTCCAAGTGTGGATATTCACCACTCTTGCGCTTATGCCGTCCTCTTTCAAAAGTTCCGCCGCCTCGATTGCTCTTGCAACCATAATGCCGCTTGCAATCAATGTCACGTCCTTGCCGTCCTTGATTTTTATCGCCTTTCCGAGTTCGAAATTCAACGTATCGTCAAACACTTTTTCGGCTTTTTTGCGTTGCAAACGGATATAGACCGCGCCTTGATAATCGACGATTTGGCCGACCGCTTTTTCGAGCATTGTCGCGTCGACGGGCTCAAAGCAAACCATATGCGGAATCGCTCTCATAAGAGCCATATCCTCAAACGGCATATGCGTGCCGCCGTTATACTCTGCAAGCACGCCGGGGTCCGTGCCGACGATTTTGACGTTTTGGCGAGCGTACGCAACGGATATAAAAATCTGGTCGTAACATCTGCGAGTGGCAAACGGGCCGAAACTGTACGCAAACGGAATCTTTCCCATAGTGGACATACCCGCCGCAATGCCTATCATATTTTGCTCGGCAATGCCGACGTTTACGAATCTTTCGGGAAACTCTTGCTTGAAAACCTTCGTTGCGTGGCAACTCATAAGGTCGGCTTCTATGACGACGATTCTGTCGTCGGTTTTTGCTCTTTCGACAAGCGCGCCCGCAAGCGTCTGGCGCATTTCTCTTTCATCCGTCATATCTCAATACCTCTTCGTTTCCTTTCGCCACATTTCTTCGGAAATGCTCATACTATGGCAGTTTGCCGCCGCTTCTGCAAAAGACGCACCCTTACCTTTTACGGTGTTAAGCACGATCATATTTGCTCTTTCGTGTTGAGATTTCGCATTGTCGATAGCGTTTGAAATTGCCTCTATATCGTGGCCGTCTATGCTTTGAACGTAGAAGTTAAAGGACTTCCACTTGTCTTCGACGGGCGCAAGGTCGTTGATTTCGGCAACCGGACCGTCGAGTTGCATTTTGTTGTAGTCCAAAAGCACGATGAGATTGTCGAGTTTGTGCGAGCCTGCAAACATACTCGCTTCCCAAATCTGACCTTCCTGACTTTCGCCGTCGCCTATAAAGCAGTATATCGTGGCGGGATTCTTGTCCATCTTTGCCGCAAGAGCCATACCCACCGCGCAAGAAAGTCCTTGTCCGAGCGAGCCAGCCGTCATATCTATGCCGGGGGTCTTGTTCATATCGCAGTGAGAAGGAAGATTCGTGCCGTTTTTGTTGAGGGTTTGAAGCCACTCTTTGGGGAAATATCCCAAATCCGCCAGCACCGCGTACATTGCGGGGCCTGCGTGACCTTTCGACATAATCACTCTGTCGCGATCCGCTTTCTTGGGATTTTTGGGGTCAACGTTTGCCTTTGCATAATAAATGACCGTCAACGCATCCATAACCGACATCGAGCCGCCGATGTGTCCCGAACCGAATCTGCCGATGGTTTCGATGACATCGTCGCGAAGTTGTCTTGCCTTGGCGGTCAAAAACTGTTTTTGAGTAGTGTCCATACCACGCCTCCTGCTTGATACAATCAGTATATCATCTCGGCGCGCGCTTTTCAAGCGTTGCAGAGTTTTTTACAACCGTATTCCCAACAAATCGGACGCCCTTTTCTTCAATTCTTCCTTATCCTCTTTATTGAGAGTCTGTCCGTAGATTTCGCCGCGCTGTTTTGCAAACGCAAGCATCTTGAACTCGCTCATATTTGCGATTTCGGGAAAGGTTATTCCGCCGCCCGTGCGTTTTGAAAAATCGAAAAGCAATATGGCGCATTTTGCCTTCTGCTCGTCGATTCCGAACCTATTTGCAATCGCCTTTACGTTTTGCTCGCTCTTTGAGGACAAAACTTGCTCTTTTGCGATTTCTTCCTCGTAGAACTTTACGATTTCGGGGGTCAGCAAGTCGCAAAACCCTGCGTCCGCAACCTCTTTCGGCGCACAAAAGCAACCGCAAATCACGAACAGCGCAACGATAACGCATATTCCGCCCGCCGCCAAAATAGTAGGTTTGTAAGAAATTTTCATATTTCACCTCACCCCTATTTTGCGAGAAGATACTATTTTTATTCACGTTACTACTTACGGGGTGGGCTTTGCTCACACCCGAAACGACCGCCTATTCGAAGCCTACTCGTAAACGGAATTTGCCTATTCGCAGACGGAATTGGAATCGCAAGGCGGCGACCCATTGCTCCAACGGCGTTGCGGTGGAAGCAACAAACAAAGTTTATTGCTTCCACCGCACTTGTTCTCACAATCACTAACCGCGCAAGACCTCTTTGCTCTCAAAATTAGACGGGTAAAGACTCAAACCGCAATTCCGCGCGAGGGCTTGCTTGGTGGGTGCGCACTCTGTGCGCAAGTGGAAAAATTTGAACGGCGGTAGGGCGCGACGCGTTAAACAACACATCCTGTGAATGTGTTGTAGCCAAAGCGAACGAGGCGGATTGCTTTGCAAACGCCGAAGTCCAAACACGTGAGGAAGGGGGAAGTTTTATTCTCTATAAGCGCACAATATCGTTGCCCGCAGGCGCTCCGCCTACGGCAAAATATCCTCTATTCCGTACAATCCTTTGCTTTGCGCAAGCACAAATCGCAATGCCCTCAACGCACCTTCGGCGTATACGCTTCTGCAAAAAACCTCGTGCCGCAAAACTATGCGCTCGCCCGCCGTATCGATAATCACTTCGTGTTCGCCGAGCGACGCGCCTATGCGTAGAGAATGTACATTCACTTCCCCTTTTTCTCTGCCTATTCCTCTGCCTACGACGACTTTGCCGAATCCTCGCGCTCTGACAATACTCTTCGCAACGGAAAGTGCCGTGCCGCTTGGCGAATCCATCTTTTTTGCGTGGTGCGCCTCGATGATTTCGATGTCTGCGTCGGGAAAAATCTGCGCAAGTTTTGCCGAAAAGCGTTTGAGATACGCGATTGCAATCGACATATTGCTTGCCATAAACACGGGGATTTGCGCGCTTGCATTTTCGATATATCCGCGCTCGTATGCCGTATGCCCCGTCGTTGCGACCACAAGCGGAATATTGCGTTTCACCGCAGATTCGACCACTTCGCACGTTGCCGTATGTAGCGAAAAATCGACGATTGCGTCCGCTCTTTCTTTTACGTCGCAAATATCCGAATATCTTGCAACAATACAGCCCAACTCGCCGCCGCCGACATTTTTGTCAACGGCGATAACTTCTATATGCCCTTCGGATTGAAAAAGGGCAAGCATCTGCCTGCCCATACGTCCCGATGCCCCCGTAAGAATAACTCTCATACAAAAGCATATTAGGAATATACTCTTTTGATTCTATTTTATTTTACTTTATATATTGAAAACCTTTTTGCCCGCGCCGACAAAAAATAAAAGGCGGGAAATCCCGCCTTCGCATTTTTTCATAACTTTGTTCACATATTGCCGCTTTCGGACGGCATTATGTAACAAGATATTTTTACGTCCTTAATGTACGTCGGATAGTAGTCGCTTCCGAGCCATTTGAGATACACCGCCAAAGATTTTTTGTTGTTGAAACTGCTTTCTGTGAAAACTCGTGCGCTTACGGTAAAATCAAGTGAAAACTCGTTGTATTCAAGTCCGTGTACGATAAAATACTTTTTTGCATATATTTCCGCAGCCGAATTGTTTTTGTCCGTAATAAACAGCGCGCGGTCAATGTCTTTGTTCGGGTCGTTGCCAAACCCTGCGTATGCCGGACATTGTATCTTGAAACTTACGGTTATATGCACGTTTCTTGACCTATTGCCTGCAATCGCGCTTCTTTTAAAACCGTCCGTACAATGAAATGACAAATAACGCTCGCCGAAGTAATTATATGTATCTTCCCAACTAATACCGTTTGCCAACACGAAATTATCGACGTTTTCCCATTGCGCATAAAACTCGGTGGGATAACTCTTTGACCAAACGCTTACCGACTGACCGTCGCTGTCGAAATACATTTGTCCGCCGCTTTCGCTGTCGTAATATCCCGTCAGATAATAACCCGTTTTTGCCGTAATCGCTTGCATTGCAACGCTTACTTCCTTTCCGACGTATGCGTCCACTTTGTACGTTTCGTCATCGACGTGAACGGTTAGCGTTATCTTTTTTGTCAATGCTCGCGGCGGCCAAGAACTGTCTTCGGGGCTACAACCACTCAAAACGGCAAACGTCGAAAACAAAACCGCTATCAAAACCAAAATCGTTAAAACCTTTTTTCTTTTGTCAATCATCTAAATTACCCCCACATTTAGGACAAAATCTTTCATAATAATGTCCGTTACAGTTCATACAAACGGGCAGAGTTCCCACCCATCTGATGGTATTTACTCCACCGCAATCGCAACATTTGATTTTGATTCTTTCCGTCCTTATGCGGAATCCGCAATGCGGACAAACACACGGCGAGATTTCGTCCGAAACGATGTCAGTGACGTATTGCTTGATTTTGCCGAATAATCCCATAAAATCCCCCTCATAATAAAATTATCTACGTTCAGTATAATCACCTAATATACGATTGTCAAGATAAAAATCACCTGATGTGCGATTATGTCGGTATGGAACTGAAAGATATACAACAAAGATTGCGCGATGCAATAAAGAGTAGCGGAATCGAACAAAAAGAAATAGCGCGCCAAATCGGCGTATCCCCTCAAACCGTGTCGAAGTATATGAAAAAGGACATTTTCCCCGCACTCGACACGCTTGCGAAACTATGCCGCGTTCTCGACATTTCGAGCGACTATATTTTGGGTATTAAAGAAATATAATATAAAAAAACAATATAAACCCTCATAAAAAACATCGTAAACGAAAATAAAAACGCATAAAAAATCCGCCGTTTTCGGCGGATTGTTGTTTTTCAAATCAGAACAAGCCGATTATTTTGCCTTCGTCGGTCACGTCGATACGCTCGGCGGCAGGCGATTTGGGAAGCCCGGGCATCGTCATAATCTCGCCCGTAAGCACCACGATAAAGCCTGCGCCCGCGCTGACTTTTACGTTCTTGACCGTCACCGTAAATCCGCTCGGCGCACCGAGCAACGTCGCGTCGTCGGAAAAACTATATTGCGTTTTTGCAATGCACACGGGCAAGTTCGAGAATCCCAACTTTTCGAGATTTGCGATTTGCTTTTGCGCGGAAGGCGTAATCGAAACGCCGTCGCCGCCGTAGACTTTGCGCACCACTTTTTCGATTTTTTCGGTTATGGAATCCTCGTCGGCGTATGCAAATTCAAACTCGCCCTTTTCCTTTTGGCAAAGGCGCACCACCTCTTTTGCGAGGGCTTCGCCGCCCTTCGAGCCGTCCGCCCAAACGGTGGACAAACGCACGTTTACGCCGAGTTCCTCACACTTGCGAGTGATGAAATCTATCTCTTTGTCCGTATCCGTCGGAAAGCGATTTATCGCCACCACGCAAGGAAGTTTGAACACGTTTTTGATGTTTGAAACGTGGCGCAAAAGGTTGGGTATGCCCTTTTCGAGAGCCTCTATATTTTCGGTTGCGAGGTCTTGTTTTTGCATACCGCCGTGCATTTTGAGCGCGCGTACGGTTGCCACGACAACAACGGCGTCGGGAGAAAGATTTGCCTTTCTGCACTTGATGTCAAAGAACTTCTCTGCGCCGAGGTCTGCGCCGAAACCAGCCTCTGTGATTGTGTAATCTGATAGATAAAGTGCCGTTTTGGTTGCAATCACGCTGTTGCAGCCGTGCGCGATGTTGGCAAACGGCCCGCCGTGAACGAGTGCGGGCGTGCCTTCGAGCGTCTGCACGAGATTAGGTTTCAACGCGTCTTTCAAGAGTGCCGTCATTGCGCCTTGCGCCTTCAAATCCGCGCAAGTTACGGGCTTGTCGTCGTAGGTATACGCGACGATGATTTTCGAAAGTCTTTCTTTCAAATCCGCAAGCGAATCGGCAAGGCACAAAACAGCCATAACCTCGCTTGCAACCGTGATGTCGAAACCGTCCTCTCTCGGCGTGCCGTTCGCCTTTCCGCCGAGTCCGTCAATGACGAAACGCAGTTGTCTGTCGTTCATATCGACGCATCTTTTCCAAGTGATTTTGCGAGGGTCTATCGAGAGCGCATTGCCTTGTTGAATATGATTGTCGAGCATTGCCGCAAGCAAATTGTTTGCCGCGCCGATTGCGTGGAAGTCGCCCGTAAAATGCAAATTGATGTCTTCCATAGGCACGACTTGCGCATATCCGCCGCCTGCAGCGCCGCCCTTGATTCCGAACACAGGTCCGAGCGACGGCTCGCGAAGCGCGACTATCGACTTTTTGCCGATACGCCTTAAACCGTCGGCAAGTCCTATCGTAGTGGTGGTTTTACCCTCGCCCGCAGGCGTCGGGGTGATTGCGGTGACAAGCACGAGTTTGCCCTTTTTACCGCCCTTTTTCAGAACGGGGGCATAATCGATTTTCGCTTTGTATTTGCCGTAGTTTTCCAAAAGTTCGCAGTCTATACCGCAGTTTTTCGCCACGTCGCATATAGGAAGCATTTTCGCGCTTTGCGCAATTTCGATGTCGGATTTGTACGCCGTATTCGCCATATTACCACCGCCGTGTTTTGTAGATAGGAAAATTATATCACCGCGCGACGTTTTCGACAACAAAAACTTCTTGCCGCCGCCATTAAATTGTCCGTCGAGAATTGCGTTTTTGTAAATGTACACAACAACATTTTCGCCGCCTCTCGAATATCCGTTGACCTTGGAAATATCCGCTTATAATTTCGATTTTATAAAAATACACAAAAACAACTTTAAGTTGCATATACTTGACATTGCGTAAAATAAGTGCTACAACATTCGACGAAAAAAAACACGGAGGAATCCAAAATGAAAGAATTTGCAAAAAAGTATATCGACTGGTATCAAGGTCTTGACAAAGTCGTAAAGATTTTGCTCTGCATCTTGTGGGACGTTCCCGCAAACCTATATCGTCTTGCAAAAAGCGCGCAAAAAGACAGCGTACTCGGCATCGTGCTTGCAATCGTACTTATGATTTTCGGCGGTTGGATACTCTTTGTCATCGACATCGTATCCCTCGTTGTTAAAGACAGAATCTACTGGATTGACGATCTCGTCGACAGCGCAAACTGCGATTCCGACTGCTCTTGCTGCTCGTCTTCCGATTCTTGCGACAAGAAAGACAGCGACGCAAAAGACGGAACGGTTGAATAATTTTTTCAACGCAAACCAAAAAGCGTGCCGAGAGGCACGCTTTTTGTTATGTTTTTCTTTGCAATTCGTTTTTGAATATGTTTTAGATTGTTTTTACCTATTTTTCGCGTCTTTTAACGCGGATTTTGCGCCTTCTTTATGCTCGTTTTTTTTGGTTTTGTTTTGCTTGTTTTTGCTTCCCTTTTGCTTATATTTTAGCCTTGTCGTTTCTCACTTTCTCTTTTTCTTTTTGGCTTTTTGCTCGTCGTATTCCTTGACGGCGGTAGCGAAGTCGATTTCTTTGATGTTCCCCTTCGTTGCGAGATAGCAATGCTTGCCGAGCGCAAATATGTATCTGTCGTGATCGATACTGTCGCTATATACGTTCTCGACTTCGACGTCGGGCAAAATCTCGTTGAGTCTGCGCACCTTTTCTTCCTTTCTGCACACCTTGCCGAGCAAATGCCCGTTCTTTTTGCTGTGCGGACTTGCTATGCAATAGTCGATTTTCATTCTCTTTGCGATTTCCTCAATGAGAAAGTCGGGGCTTGCGCTTATCAACACGACTTTTCTGTCGGGGTCGCGATTTTCGGGTTTGAAAAAATCGTAGATGTCCTTTTGGTGCTTATCCCAGTATTTTTTGACGGTTTTTTCTGTGTTGATAAGGCTCACGAAGTTGAACGCTATCTTTTTGAAGATAGGCACGGGCAGAATTTTTGTGACCATCAAGAATCCCCAAAACAGTTGGAACGGCAACAGAATAAGCGTCCACGGGCAGTGTGCCATTGACCAAAACCAGTAGTGCAACGCGCTGTCGTACGGGATAGCCGTTTTGTCGAAATCGTAAATGTCAACTTTTATCTTGTCATCGTGTTCCATAGCAAAAACAGTATAACATATATAAAAATAAAAAGAAAGACCGAATTTTTGCCCAAATTTCGCTTAAAATTGCGGTTGAATTTAACGTTAATTTAAGATACAATTTGTAATATAGCTTTGAAAATAGAAAAAATTCTTTTATTTGACGGAGGTGCGTATGAGAATACTGCTTGTTGAAGACGAAAAAGAATTGTCGAGAGCGCTCGCTCAGATGTTGATGAAAGACGGCTACGACGTAGACTGCGTGTA
Source organism: uncultured Eubacteriales bacterium (assembly GCA_900547975.1). Taxonomy (GTDB): domain Bacteria; phylum Bacillota; class Clostridia; order Christensenellales; family CAG-917; genus CAG-475. The sequence goes on from URIX01000042.1 coordinate 13,598, forward strand.
CGACGGCGCGGACGGATTGAATTTTGCGTCCACCGGAATGTACGATATGATTCTTCTCGACGTTATGATGCCCAAAATGAACGGCTTTGAAGTGCTTGCCACTTTAAGACAACGCAAACTCGAAACGCCGGTGATTATGCTCACCGCTCTCACGGACGAAAACGACAAAATATCCGGACTCGATAAAGGCGCGGACGACTACGTTTCCAAACCCTTCTCTTTCAACGAACTTTCCGCTCGTATCCGCGCGGTGTTGAGAAGACGTGGAAAACTGCTTTCGGACAACAAACTCGAATACCAAAACGCAGCGCTCGACCTGACCACCTTCACCCTTTCCACGCAAAACGGAAGCATAAATCTCACAGGCAAGGAATTTGAACTTTTGAGATACCTTTTCGAGTATCCCAACTTTGTCGCGACGAAGGAAAACCTCATTCTCAAAGCGTGGGGTCTCAACAGCGAATTCGAGTCGAACAACCTTGAAGTGTATATGTCCTTCCTTCGCAAAAAACTTTCACATCTGGGCGCGAACTTCACAATAGAATCCGTTCGCGGCGTGGGCTACAAACTCTCTCAATCGAAAATGTAAACGAAAGGGCGCGCTCTGCGCCTTTTGTTTTTATTACACAAACAAAGGTTTATCATCTTGTTATATATAGATAAAATATCGAATCGGTCAATATGGACATAATCAGAAAACAACGTATCAACTACACCGTCACCACCACCCTCATAGCCGCAATATTTTTGCTTGTGGTTTTGGGCGGTTTGTTCGGCGTTGTGTACGGCTCGAACGACGCGTTCATAAACAAGGCTCTCGACAAGGCTTTGGAAGACCCCGAACACTATAACGACAACGTCGCAAACGACTTGCGCTGTATCTTTATCTACAAATATAACGACGGAAGAAAGCCGTACATCGACGGCAAGGTCGACGTCTACGGCGACGACGCGACGGAAATTATCCTCAAAGCCATTTCCACCGCCGACGGAAAATTCGAGTACAACGACTGCCACTTCGTCGTGGCAAACAGACAGTACACAAACGGCACGCTATATGCGCTCATCGACCGCACGAGTTATCACAAGCAACTTGCAAACACCGCGATTATGGTGACTTTGCTTTACTGCTGCTCGGTCGTGTTCGTGGCGTTGCTCGCGCTGTTGTCGTCGGCAAGGTTACTGTTCCCCGTCGCTTCCGCGATGACGAAACAACGCGACCTCATCGCCAACGCTTCGCACGAACTCAAAACGCCGCTTACGGTTATCGCAACCAACCTCAGCGTAATAAAGAGCGAACCCGATTCCACCGTCAAGGACAACGAAAAGTGGATAACTTCAATATCTACGCAACTGGTGCGTATGCGCGACCTTGTGAACAGTATGCTCGAACTTAGCAAACTCGAACAGAGCGAACTTCAAAAACAAGACGTAAATTTCAGCGAAATCGTCGAGGGCGCGTGCCTCGAATTCGAAGCGACTTGCTTTGAAAAGGACGTAAAACTGCTCACCGACGTACAACCCGACTTGCACGTTTACGGCGAAAACAAATCGCTCGAACGCCTCGTCGTCATACTGCTCGACAACGCAATCAAATATTCGGGCGACAACGGCAAAGTGGGCGTTAGGTTGTTCGTGGACTCCAAACGCATACATTTGTCGGTTATGAACACGGGCGAGTGTATATCGAAAGAGGACGCAAAGCACGTTTTTGACAGATTCTACCGCACGGACGGCGCAAGACAGAATAAAGACAACCAGAGTTTTGGGCTCGGCTTGTCCATAGCGTCGGCAACGGTAAAAGCGCATTGCGGCGAAATAGATTGTCACGGAATCGAGGGCAAAGGCACGGTGTTCGACGTGTATCTTCCCTCTCTCAAAGTCAAAAAAGACGGCACGCCCATCGAACCCAAAAAGAAAAAGAAATTGTTTGAACTGTGATTAAAAGCGCACCTGTGAGGGTGCGCTTTTTAATTAATAATGAATAATTAATAATTAATAATTATGGAAGGCAAAGCCTTAATCCAAAACTTATTCGAAGACTACTCGTACGCGGAATGTGCGACTTCGAAGACGGAATAAAAACCGCCGTCCGCGAACTTGCAGAGCGGACTCCTAACGGACACTCATTCGAAGCGTACTTATTAACGTTATGTGTAACTTCGAAGGCGGAATTGGAGCCGCAAGGCGGCGACCGTAGCGAACGCCGAGCTTGACGGAAAGTACAAGCGACTGCGCCGTTTGGGTGCGTAGCTGGCGCACAAAGCGCAGTGGCACAAGTAGAGAAATGTCCCTATCTATGCGAGCGCTGAGTGTTGCCCCACGCGAAGCGGACGCCGTGGGTTCCCTCAAATTTATGCAG